>CAZFWQ010000082.1:0-12183 GCA_964522755.1 uncultured Oscillospiraceae bacterium
CACGCCAGCACCCACACTTGCACCGACGCCTGCCCCTACGCCGAAACCGACACCCGCGGCTTCGCCAAAGCCCACGCCAAAGCCATCACCAACGCCAAAGCCGGCAGCAACACCCGCACCCGCAGTGAAACCCACGGCAACGCCAGCCCCTGCAGTGAAACCGTCGCCGCCGGCGCCCATTGTTCCATCCAAGGAACTCCTGGCAAAGATTGCAGCCATGGAGATACAGCTGATGAACGCCAACGGGGATGCTGCCGGCAGGACCGGGATTCTGAAAAAACTGGTGGCGCTTCGGCTTGAGGCTGGCGATGTCTCGATCCCGGTCATCGTAAAAGGCCGGATTCAGAAATTCGATGTGGCTCCCGTCATAAGGTCCAGGCGGACAATGATTCCCGTGAGAGCCATGGCAGCCCTTGTCGGCGCCACTGTGGACTGGAAGGCGGATGATCCCGACTGGGTCACCCTAAGGAAAGTCGTTGTGCATGAGGAGGATGAACAGCAGACAGTTGTATTCCTTCTCAACCTGAAAACGGGTATCGTGACAATGAACGGCATGCCCATCGACTTTGAGGTCGACCCGATTGTTGTTTCCCAAAGAACCATGGTACCTGTCCGGTTCATCGCGGAAGCCTTTGGCATGTCTGTTCAGTATGATCCTGCGACCAAGGGTGTCTTTATCGACAGCATCATCAGATATGAAGACGACTGACCCCGTTGTCTCCTGATGCATCTGTTCCGCCATGGTTTTCAATGATAAATCCGGCTATGTCGTTCACCTGTCGACTGGTGATCACATAGCCGGATTTATAGCACCGTGCTGATTCGAAATGCTGATTCGGAGTTCGAATTCGAAATTCCACCGAAATTCCACCAATAATCATCCGGTTTGCCGGTATCCCGTTCAATGAAAATCGGTTAGGATAAAGGTGGCGGTGGAGTATGTGACTGCTGCGGGAGGGTTGCCATGGTGCGGTTTGGTATTGTCGGAACAGGAAAGATTACTGAGGAATTCATCATGAGTGCGCGGGTCGGCGGAGAGGCCGATCCTGTGGCGGTATATTCGCGTTCTTTGGAAAACGGGTCCGCCTATGCGGAAAAGCACGCCATCCATCACCTATTCACGGACCTCGAAGAAATGCTGCGGAGCGGCAAGGTGGATGCCGTCTACATCGCGAGCCCCAATTCCTTTCATGCGCCCCAGGCAGTCGCCGCTCTGGAACTGGGGGTTCCGGTCCTGGTGGAAAAACCGGCCGCCTCCAATGCAGCCGAGTTTGAAGTCATGATCGCGGCAGCCCGCAGAAGCGGAACCCTTCTGATGGAAGCCATGAAATCCACGCTGGTGCCGGCGTTCGATGCCATTCGAGAACAGTTGCCGAGGCTTGGCGTCATCCGCCACTATTTTGCAAGCTATTGCCAGTATTCATCCCGATATGACGCCTATCTTGCAGGTGAATACCGAAATGCCTTCGATCCGGCCCTTTCAAACGGGTCCCTCATGGATATCGGCATCTATGGCGTGTTTCCGGCCATCCAGCTGTTCGGCGCGCCAAAATCGGTCCTTGCTTCCGCGGGACTTCTTTCAACCGGTGTGGACGGGTATGGAAGCCTCATCCTCCAGTATGGGGAAATGGATGCAGTCATCATGCACTCAAAAAATTCCGATTCCTGGCTTCCCGCCGAAATCCAGGGAGAGAAGGCAACGTTGCGGCTGAACAGGATAAACCTTCCCGAATGCGTGGAAATCCTTTACCGCGATGGTCGTGTCGAGTCTATCCCGGTATCGCGGCCGGAACCCTTCATGACATATGAAATCCATGAGTTCGTCCGGCTTCTTCAAAATGGGGAGAAGGAATCCCGCATCAATTCGCTTTCGGCATCCCTGGAGACCCTGAGGGTGATGGATGAGGCAAGGCGGCAGACCGGGGTAACCTACCCGGCGGATGCTCCGGCCCATCAGCCATAGTGCTGGGCAAAATGCCGTGCGTACAAGGCAAGCCTTCGACTGCCAGGTGAATGAACCAGTCTTCGACTGCCAGGTGAATGAACCGGTCTTTGCCGTCCAGGGAAATGGGATCATCCGTCCACAAGTTTCCTGTACGTTTCCACCAATTCAATGAATCTGGCGCTTTCGCCCCCCTTGTCGGGGTGATGCTTCATGGCCAGTTCGCGAAACTTCTTCTTGACCGCGTTGATGTCCGCATCATAGCGCAGTCCCATCTGCGCGAGCATCTCTGGGTCGTAGGCGTGGATGAAGGCAAGCCCGTTTTCCTCATACATGCGAAGATAAACATAATAGAAGAACTCACTGACAACGTCCCTGAACGCCTCCTTGTCCATGGCGGCGAGCCGGCTCATCGGATATTTCACGTGCTTGCAGCCGGATTCATGCAAATCGAAGAATTCATCCCAGACAAGAGGCGCATTCGGTAGGTTGCCCGATGAGGGAGCCGTCTTTGGCCGATCTCCCGATGTGCCCTTGCCGTGCTCATTCGCATCGCCTGAATTAGCAAATCGAATTTTGACCTCGAGTTTTTTGAATTTTCTGATTTTCCGTTTCAGGTCATCACGATTTGCCAGACGTTCCGTCATCTGCTCTTCTCCACGGCAAAATGCCTCCATGTGGGGGCTGATGCACTCTGAAACAATAAATAAGCGTGACAACACGCCATTTTTCCCATATGATTTATCATACGCCAAGCGTTGGAAACTATCAAACCATGCAGAAGCGAAAAACATCCGATTGCCGTCCGGATCTTTTCGGATGGGGCCAAGACCTTGCATGAGCGACACGACAGCAAGAGGGCCAAGACCTTGCAAGTGCGACACGACAGCAAGAGGGGCAAGACCTTGCAAGTGCGACACGACAGCAAAAGGGGCAAGCATCCATCATGGGTGAACAGGGACAAATGCGTTTTGGATTGACGGTTGTGCTGGGATCGGCAGGGAAATTCTTTCCCTCATGGCAGGCTGTGGACGAAGAAGCGGACATTGACCTGGGGCCCGGATATGAAAGCGCCCTGCCCGGATATGAAAGCGCTATTTCCGGACATGAAAGCGCCTTGGCCGGGATGGACCCGGAAATCGGCAATGGGCCTGATGTTTCGCTGATGGAACAGGACATGGAGGCGGCCTGGAGGAAAGATCCCCTTGCCGCCCTGCTTTCGTGGGGATGCGGCAAAACCCGGCCCGGTCTGTCTGCTTCCCTTTCTTTTCTTGTGTCCGTCGGGGCCACGTTTGTCGATGCACTGTCCCGTCACCCTGAAGTGGAAATCCTCCGTGGCACGGTGACGGTTCCCCTGGAGCCGGCGGAGGCGGACAGGATGCTGGCCGGGAGTCCATGGATGACGGGGATGGAACACCTGACGGCAGAATGGCTGCGTATTGTCTGGGACGGTCTGAGAGACGCATTTTCCAGTGAAATCGAAATCTGGGACGGCACCGTATCCGCCTGGTTCGAGTCGCATGCGGTGCACCGCCATCTGGCGGGCCGGGTCTGTTTTCATTTGGTGGAAAGCAAGCAAGGGGATGCGCCGTTTGCATTTCTGGCCACCTATGCGCAGGAATCAAAAACGGGACATGAGATTCCCGGTACGCCGCCCCGACATCTGCCGTTGAAAAGCGCCTTGCAGGAATATGCACGGGATAACCGGAAAATGCTGGAACTCCTGTCGACTGTTCAGCGTGCGGCGGATGAGAGCGGGCTGATCCGGGAGTTGCTGAATTCTGGTGAAATTTTCCATCCCATCGGGTTTTCCACATCAGAAGCTTACACATTCCTCAAGGAAGTCACAGTGTATGAAAGCGCCGGTGTGCTGTGCCGCGTGCCCAATTGGTGGAAAGGCAGGGGCCTGTCCCCGCGCGTTCAGATCCGCATCGGCGGGAATCCGGTTTCCCACATGAATTTGGCAGGACTCATGGACTTCAGCGCAGATCTGCTGCTGGGAGATGAGCCCATGACGGTGGAAGAGATGACCCGGCTGCTGCAGGAGGCTGAAGGACTCATGCTGATAAAAGGGCGCTGGCAGGAAGTTGACCACGAAAAACTGCGTGAAACCCTGCGGGTGTATCATGAAGCGGAAAAGATGATGCTGCATGGAGGCATCTCCTTCTCGGAAGCACTGCATTTTCAATTGAATGCGGAACGGGTGCTGTGCGTTTCCGGAGACAATGCCCCCGACGTTGTCGTCACCCATGGCGAATGGCTGAAGTCCGTATTGGAAACCTTGTCCCATCCGGAAAAACTGGAAATTGCGGAAACGGGCTCGAATTTTCATGCCTTGCTGCGACCCTATCAGCAAAAAGGACTCTCCTGGCTGGAGGGAATGCGTAGATTGGGTCTTGGAGCCTGTCTCGCGGACGACATGGGGCTTGGAAAGACCGTGCAGGCCATTGCGCTGCTCAACGGCATACGGGATCGATCCCTGAAAACAGGGGATGGCCACAGGACACTGCTGGTTGTACCCGCGTCACTTGTGGGAAACTGGACATCGGAACTGGACAGGTTCGCGCCGGGAATTCGTTACCATGTACTGCATGGGACTTTGGGGGATAAGCTGCTTCCGGCCGGGCCGGGGGAATTGCCGGGGAGCCAGGCCCCGGAATCCGGGATTCGACAGCCGGACCTGGTCATCACGACCTACGGCATGGTAACGCGAATGAAAGCGCTTCGGGAAACCGTTTGGGACATCGTGATCCTGGACGAGGCACAGGCAATCCGAAACCCGGGTACCCTTCAGACCCGTGCCGTGAAGCAGCTGCAGGCTCGATACCGCGTGGCCATGACAGGAACCCCGGTGGAAAACCGGCTTTCCGACCTGTGGTCACTATTTGATTTTCTGAACAAGGGCCTGTTGGGATCCGCGACGGAGTTCCGCACCTTCGCCGCGAAACTGGAAAGGGACCGTTCCGGTTATGTGCGGCTGAAGCAGGCCGTAAGTCCCTTCATCTTGCGCAGGCTCAAGACGGATCGCGCCATCATCGGGGATCTGCCGGACAAAGTGGAGGTGAAGACATTTGCGATGTTGACCCGGAAGCAGGTGCTCTTGTACAATCAAATTGTCTTGGACATCCAGCGCCGCCTGGTCCAGGCGGACGAGGGGATGGAGCGAAGGGGGCTCATACTCGCGGCCATGATGCGATTCAAGCAGATCTGCAACCATCCGGACCAGTACCTTGGGCAGCAGGCCTATGAGGAAGCAGACAGCGGAAAGATGGAGCGGCTGCGTGACATTGGCGAACTGGTCCGAGACAAGCGTGAACGCATGCTGGTGTTCACCCAGTTCAGGGAAATCACGGAACCCTTGTCGCGGTTCCTCGCAGGTGTGTTTGGAAGCGGGGGGCTCGTGCTGCATGGCGGCACGCCGGTAAAGGAAAGGAAGAAGCTCGTCGACCGGTTTCAGGGCGACGACTATGTTCCATTCATGGTGCTTTCCATCAAGGCGGGGGGCGTCGGGCTGAACCTGACCGCGGCAAATCATGTCGTCCACTTCGACAGGTGGTGGAATCCCGCCGTGGAGAACCAGGCGACAGACCGCGCGTTCCGCATCGGACAGCAGAAGAACGTGATGGTTCACAAGTTCATCACGAAGGGAACGCTGGAGGAAAAGATAGACAGGATGATCGAGGACAAGCTCCGGCTGGCCGGCGACATTCTGCCGGAAACGCAGGAGCAGTGGCTGACCGAACTGGACAACGGGCGGCTGATGGACCTGTTCAGGCTGGATATGCGGGAATGAAGGCGCGGGAATGAAGATGCGGGGCATCGTCGTCGTCTTGGAGGAGAACTGCATGTGGGATAATGGATACCCGGAATATGTCTCGGTGGCGCAAAAAAAACTGCGTGCGCAAAAGAAAATCGCGGCGCTTCGCAAGAAAGGCGCAGTTCTTTCTCCCATACGAATCGAAGGGCGAACCCTGGCCCGCAACTGGTGGGGAAAAGCCTGGAACAGGAATTTGGAGCTCTATGCCGATTATGCCAATCGCCTGGAGCGGGGTCGCAGCTACATCCTGCACGATGCGATTCTTGATTTGAAGGTATCGAAGGGCATTGCGGAAGGGTTGGTTCAAGGAAGCGCATCGTCGCCCTACCGTGTCAAAGTGGCCATCGCACCCCTGTCGGACCGGAATCGGGCAGCTGTGAGGAAGGCCTGCGAGGGAAAAATCGGCTCCATGCAGGAGCTGCTTTCCGGCAAGATACCAAAGGAATTGCAGGCGTTGTTCACTGCGAAGGGAACAGGGCTTTTCCCGGCGCCGAAGGAAATTGCGTTTTCCTGTTCGTGCCCGGACAGCGCTTCGCTTTGCAAGCACGTGGCAGCAGTTCTGTATGGTGTCGGCGCGCGGCTGGACGATCAGCCGGAAGGATTCTTCACCCTCAGGGGTGTCGAGGTTGCCGAACTTGTGTCGGAAGCGATTGCGGAAAAGACGAAAGACCTTCTGGGAAAATCAGCCCGGCCAAGTCGGCGCGTGATGGCAGTGGACGACATGTCCGCCCTGTTTGGCATCGATCTGGCCGAGGATGTTCACGATCCGGGATTGACTGGGGCATCAGGCCCCACTGGCCGGATCGGCCCGGCTTTCGGGGGCAATTCCATTCCTGCGGCGCCATCATCGGCATTTTCAAAGCGGAAGCCTGGCTTGGCTCCCAAGATCGGATTTTCGCCGGTGGCGGCAGCAAGGGCAGTTCAAAGTGTGAAGCCTGCATCACCGGAACCGATTCCGGTCAGAAGGAAGCCAGGGAGACCGCGGAAAGTCATTTCTGTCGCGGAAGCTGCAAAGCCGATGGCGACATCCGTGACGTCTCCAAGAAGCAAAGCCGCAGTACCGGAACCGATTCCGGTCAGAAGAAAGCCAGGGAGACCGCGGAAAGTCATTTCTGTCGCGGAAGCTGCAAAGCCGGTGACGACATCCGTGACGTCTCCAAGAAGCAAAGCCGCAGTACCGGGACCGGCACCGATCAAAAAGAAGCGTGGAAGACTGCCGAAGGCGCCTGCAGCGGTATCTCCAGCCAAACCAAACTAAGGCATGGAGAACCCGCGATTGTGAACGAAGATCACAGTGATCCCATCGATATTGGCCATTTCACGCCGAAGCCAGGCTATTGTAAAGCTTATAATTGTCCCGTCCATGCTCCTTGACATAATAGAGCGATTCATCCGATTTCTTCATCAGTTCATTCATGTCCGCCCCATCATCGGGATATAGCGCAATCCCCATGCTCAGGTTCAATGTGAGTGTTTTGTCCTGGATGACAAAAGGTTTGCGAAATTCGGTCAGAATCTTTTCCGCGACGATGACCGTACTTTCCTTTTCCTCAATCTCCCCAAGAAGCACTACAAATTCATCACCGCCAAAACGGGCGACCGTGTCGGCTTTCCTCAACAAACCTGTGAGTTTTTCAGCTACCGCCTTCAGGGCAATGTCTCCGACAAGATGGCCATGACTGTCATTGACGGACTTGAACCTGTCCACGTCTATCAACATGATGGCAAAACCCTTCTTTTTCCGCTGTGCGTTTGCCACTGACAAACCAAACCTGTCATCAAGCAGGACCCTGTTCGGCAATCCGGTCAAACCGTCATGAGTAGCCATCGAATGCAATTTTTCTTTCATCAGGCTGATTTCAGTGATGTCGCTGATGCTTGACAGGACGCATTTTTCGTTGTTCAGCATGATGATGTTGGCGGAAAAGAGGCCTGTAATCCGTTCCCCGGATTTTTTCCGGAACTCGATTTCCGCGCCTTGAACCGATTGCGTCTGGAGCAGTTTCTGCACAACCTCCATCCGGTCTTCTTCCCTGGCCCAGAGGCTCAGGCCCAGTGTCGTTTTGCCAAGGGCGTCCTTTTCGGAATAGCCCGTCATGTCTTCAAAGCCTTTGTTGACTTCGAGAATGATTCCATCCGGCAACCTGGTCAACATGATGGCATAGGGAGAGGAATGAAAGGCGCTGGAGAATTTTTCTTCCTGCACCTTGAACTGCTGAATCAGGCGCAGATTCACCATGATGGTCAGGCAAATCGCAAGGCAGCAGCTAAGGCCGACATATAGCAGGATGGCGATTGAATCCACAAGGCCGGACTCGAAGAAGCTGCTGGTGGCCGGCGGGAATAGGATCAGCAGGATAATCCTGACAAGACTGACAAGGACATAGCCGCTCAGGACAATTCCGGCAATGCGCGTAAACTTCAGCAGGTCCGGTGAAACCTTGTGAAGCAGGAGCCAGCATATCTGAAAATCAATTACGGCGATTGCAGCGGAAGTGGTGATTTCCCTGGCAGTGAGGTCCGGGTGTACAAAAGTGAAATAGAAGATGGACGCGCCAATCAGGACAAGAAGTAAATAGTTCTGAATCCTGCGCCCCTTGCGTCCAACGAATTGTTCAAGGCCGATTAGTAAAAAGACGATTCCGCAGCTGATAAGCGTATTGCCCAGCACGATTGAAAAGAAATCCGGCACCCTGCCCCTCAGCGTGATGAGAAGCGATCCGGCGGATTGCATGATCATGTTCATGAACCATAAGAAAATGCCCGCGAGATGCCCGCGGTTCTGGTGCCATAGTATGAACATGGCGCCCGCGCTGATGATGTTTACCATGATGTTTATAATCATGAGGGTCATGATGCTGAAAACCATGGCGCGTCTCCTTGTCAAATCGCTCGGGAGCCTTGGCACTGCCTGTTTTTTTAATGATTACCACCTTGTTATGTATTCTAACATGGGCATATATGAAGATAATCGGGATGTTCCGGGCTTCCTGCATGCCGGGAAAGAAAGAGTATTCGGCTGTAAATCTTTCACAGGGCTGTCAACCTTCCCGTCCCTCTTGTGAAAGCAGAAAGCGCCATGCGGGAATGACTTCAATCGATCCCTTGCCCGACTCGATCTGCCCGCTTTCGTTGCGGGTCACAATGATGCCTTTGTCACTGCCGCATTCTGCCATGGCTTCCAGGAGGGCCGTTGTTTCCCGCTTTCTGGTGAGTGGGTCGGCCAGGGTTTCGCAAACTTGTACGAGCATGGGTGCCTGACCTGGGATGGGAACAATGAAATCTACTTCACGACCTGTTTTGGTTTTATAATAGTATAGATTTTCGTGAAGACTGCGCAGAGCAACGAACACAAGATTTTCAAGCATATGGCCCGAATTGGTGAGGATTCCCGATGATGTGGATCGGACCAACGCATGGTCGATGCAGTAGATTCGCTTGGGATTCGTGTTGCTTCGAGCGATTGAGGCGTCATAAATCCGGACTGTAAAGAGGAAAAAGGCGTCCTCGAACCATTCCATCCAATCTGTTATCAGGGGTCGGGTTGCATGATGTCCCAGTGATTTCAGATAGCCGGCGAGATTGTTGACCGAGTAGAGGGAGGCCGTGTTGTCGATGAGCCAATGAGCCAGGTCGGACAAGGCGCGGGGATGCGAGATGTCATGGCGCTCAACAAGATCGCGGAACAGGATGGCCTGAAAGTACTCCTGATGAATTTTCACACGCAATTGCCTGTCCATGCCAAGTACTTCAGGAAAGCCGCCACATTCCCAGTATTCGTCAAATGCCTTTTGTATTAGGAGTCGTGATTTTGTGGACCAGGGACTTTTGCTTTCGATTTTCTTCCAGTCAAGAAATTCGTGGAATGAAAAGGGGAATACTTCCCATGAAAGAGCCCGTCCGCGCATCTGCGTGGCTACTTCCTTTGAAAGCATGCGGGCGGATGAGCCGGTCAGGAACACTTCACATTTCTCCGTTCGCATCAAACGGTCGACAAAGGCTTCCCATCCTGTGACGGCTTGGATTTCGTCGAAGAAGAAGTAAACGGTTTCCTGATTTTTCTTCTCAGGATACATGGAAAAATATGCTTCAACGATCGAACCCAGGTTTTCATGCCTGAGTTGGTGCAGACGATCGTCGAAGAAATTCAGGAATACGATGTTTTGTTTGGAAACACCCTCCGCATGCAAATGTGCCAGGAGTTGAAGCATCAGTGTGGATTTACCACATCGGCGGACACCAATGCACACCGTTGCCTTCCCTTTGACCCTGCGAACGCGTATTCGTCTTGGCGTCCCGGTTTCTGGCTGCCACTCCTGAAAATCCAGTATCATTGATTTGATGGTGTCAATCATGACATCCTCCTGTCGATTCATGAAGGGTATCTATTCGCTTGATGATACCTGTTGGAAATTTGATAGTTCGGGGCATTAACCGAACGAATATAAATCATGAAAAAGCATCATCTTGATTTATATTATACATGTATATGGTAATTACAGTATACCTGGACCTGATGATTTCGTCAATTCACAAGATCATGTGCAATCTCAGGAACATGTGCAATCCCTGTACACGGAGCCTGACCCCACCCACGGCCTGTTTTACAGTAGGCATACAGTGTGTTTTGCAGAGTTTGTTCTGCTATATTATGGGTAATTTTGTAATAGTTAAATACACAATGAGAAGACACAATTCCCAATATATTGCAGGAGGGTATGGTATGACTGAAGAATTGGGAACAAAATCAAACCCTTGGGTTTTGAAGACTCCGCCCTTGTCATCGGAGTTCACCCTTTACAGGGAGACGAAGGACGACAGGGAAATACTCGTATGCACGGTCGGAACAACTATTCTTCATTATGACTTTCGCTGCATCCGGGATCTTCATGAGATGCTGAAAAAACTTGGAGATTGGATGGAACTTGGCAGCGCGGATGAACAAAAACCTGCCAGGGAAGGGACGGTGGAGGCTTGGGGCAGATCGTCCGCCAATCCGGTCGGGGGATGGTACGGATTGAAAAAGGGATTGCGCGGACGTTTCGGCATGTACATCCCTCCACTGATGGAAGCCCTCGGCCTTGCCGAATTGACGCATGAATCAAAAGGGAATAAGATGAGGGCTCTGTAAGAAGTTGAATGGGCAGCTGCCCATGCGCATTGAAACATGAACAGCTTTTTTTTTGGTCGGAGAAAAAATGCGGGACAAACGATTCGTTGCCGAACATCGGGGTGGACCCCTGAAAAAAGAACAGCACCATCTGCTGATGGAATGGGCATGCGTGTGTGCGGAGCATGTGCGGCCTCTCTTTGGAGAGAAGCTTGATGAGCGGCTGGTCATTGCGCTGCGCGTGGCAAGGGAGTGGAAACTAGGGAAAGCTTCGGTGGGAGACGCGAGGAAAGCATCCCTCGGCGCAATTGCGGTTGCAAATGAGCTGTTGGCCTCCGATGCGGCTGCTTTTGAAAAGGGATTCTCAAAACCGGTGGCGATCGCCGTGGCCCGCGCCGTGGGTCACGCTGTGGCAACGGCCCACATGGCCGATCATTCGCTGGGACCGGCATGGTATGCGTTGAAGGCAGTGAAGAACGCCGGGTTGTCAGTTGATTCGGAAAGGAAGTGGCAGGATGAACAACTGCCTTCGGAAATTGAAGAACTGGTCCTGACAGCGAGGGCAATCAGGAAGATCTGATGCGGAACGAAGCCGTGCGCTTCTGTGTGCAGCGATTGCATGAAATGTTTTGCCTTGTTTCTGTTCACAGGACCGACCCCACCCGCGACGCGAATGGATATGCAAGGGCAATGTATATCTATTCATCTCGCCTTTGGTATGATACCATCGTGATGCAACAAGTTCAGTCCCCGGGAGGTTACTTATGCCGAAGCGTACAGACATACACAATATCCTCATCATCGGGCAGGCCTGCGAATTCGACTATTCCGGCACCCAGGCATGCAAGGCACTGCGCAAGCTGGGCTACCGCATCGTATTGGTGAATTCGAATCCCGCAACCATCATGACCGACCCCGAAACGGCGGACGTCACGTACATTGAGCCGCTGAACGTGAAACGCATCTCGGACATCATCGCCAAGGAGCGCCCGGACGCCCTGCTGCCGAACCTTGGCGGGCAGTCAGCCCTGAACCTCTGCTCCGAACTGCACAAGGCGGGGATTCTCGAACAATATGGCGTCAAGGTCATCGGCGTGCAGGTGGATGCCATCGAACGCGGGGAAGACCGCATCGCATTCAAGGAAACCATGACAAGACTCGGCATCGACATGCAAAAGAGCAAGCCGGCCTATACCGTGGCGGAAGCAGAGGAAATCGCACGGGAACTCGGATACCCCGTTGTCATCCGTCCCGCATATACCATGGGCGGAACCGGTGGCGGCCTCGTCTACAATGTCGAGGAACTGCAGACCA
>CAZFWQ010000083.1:0-12168 GCA_964522755.1 uncultured Oscillospiraceae bacterium
GGTCCGTCCACGCAGGCGAATTTTGTCTCTCCGCCAACGGAAACGCGGCAGCCGCCGCACATGCCGGTTCCGTCCACCATGACGGGATTCAGGCTGACAATGGTCTTGATGCCGTAGGGGCGGGTCAGTTCGCAGATGAATTTCATCATGATGGGGGGACCGATGGCGATGACGACGTCATAATGGTTGCCGGCCTCGATCAGCTCCTTGAGCATGTTCGTGACGAAACCCTTCCGGCCGTTTGAACCATCATCCGTCGTAACATACAGGTTGGTGGTCGCCGCCTTCATTTCCTCTTCCAGGATGATGAGTTCCTTGTTTCGGAATCCGGCGATCATGTCGACTTCCACACCCATGCCGTGCAGTTTCTTAGCCTGCGGAAATGCGATGGCGGTTCCAAGCCCGCCGCCGATGACGGCTGCCTTTTTACGCCGTCAAAGTGCGAAGCGACGCCGAGGGGGCCGGCGAAATCCAGCACTTCATCGCCGACTTCCATCTGACCGAGGCGTTTCGTGGTCGCACCGACTTCTTGAAAAATAATGGTGATGGTGCCTTTCACACGGTCATAATCGGCGATGGTCAGCGGTACCCGTTCTCCATCCTCATGCGTGCGAAGGATGATGAACTGGCCTGGTTCCGCTTTTCGCGCCACATAGGGAGCTTCGATTTCCAAAAGCTTCACCTGTGAATTCAAGACTCTCTTGCGAACGATTTTATACATGCCGAAAGGCCCTCCTGCCATGATGCCGATTGTGCCGCGCCTGCCCTGCCCATCGGAAAGTGTTCCCGAAAACCGCAAAACGCCTTTCTGATAAACTATGAAATCTTCATTGCCGATGATGATGCCGAATATGACGAGTTTCTGTGAACTTCTATATTATACTGGCAATCTACTGTGCGGTACAAGTGCATACGCGGTGAAAAAACACTCGAACTGACATGAAAAAATGAGGAAAATCGTGATATTCTTTGAAAATGGAAGCTGTTATCATCAGATTGGATTATTTCGGCCATTATAGGTCAGAGATGGTCAAAAACGAAGTTGTCGCAAGGAGATGCCTGGTGTAGAATGGTTTCAGAAGGTCAGAGAAAGTCAAACGATGTGACATCACAGATTGAACCGTAATCTGACTGGTCCGAGTGAATTGGCCTTCGAATGAAACATCATACTGCACGGCATGTGCCGTCAAAATGAAAATGGAGGTGCCTGATATGTTTGGAATGATACCTTATGGAAGAAGAAATGTTGTAGTGAACAGGACTCCCGACTTATGGAATGTTGATCGTTTTCTTGACGCATTCACACGTGAACCTTTTATTCCCGGCAACCCGCTGTTCGGCGGCCAGATTCGCACGGACATCAGGGAAACAGACAAGGAATATGTATTTGAGGCGGATTTGCCTGGAATCAGGAAAGAAGATATTTTCCTTGAACTGAAGGATGATGTGCTCACGTTCGGAGTGGAGCTGAAGCAGGAACAGGAAGAGGATGCGGATTGCTACCTTTGCCGGGAAAGGCGCTATGGGAGCATCCGGAGGAGTTTCAGAGTGGACCGGGTGGCGGAGGCCGATGTGAAAGCCTCCTATGCAGACGGTGTTCTCAAGATAGTACTTCCGAAATCCAACGTGCCCGATGTAGCCAGGAAGATTGAAATCGAGTGATGATTGATTGGTATCCCCCTCATCAATCTGTCATTGCAGAATCATGAATTCAACCTCCTCGATTTTTCATGGCGAATGAAGACGGGAAATTCATTGATTCGTAACTGGAAAGCAGCTATTCTTTCCGCTTTGAGGCCGCCCCGATTGCAGGGCGGCCTTTTTGTCGCGTGCACGCAGCTGAGGGCGCTTTGCTCTCTGACGAGAGAATGATTGCAGGGTGGCCTTTTTGTTGTAGTGAGCCCAGTTATTGTGAACTCTGGTATTGTGAACTCTGGTATTGAATCGGATTTGCATATCTGATATGATGTCCACATTATTCCGATAACGTTAACGTTTTTACGGAAGCTGGTACGCGGATGAACGGCAGAACCACATTGAAGGATATAGCGCAGGCGCTGAGTGTATCCATCGGCACCGTGGAACGGGCGATTCACGGCAAGCAGGACATCAGTTCGGGTACCCGCCGGCTTGTGCTGGATAAAATCAAGGAACTCAACTACATTCCGAACAAGCACGCCAGGTCACTTTCATTGAAAAGCAGCCAGGACATTGTGGTCATCATGCCGTATAACTCTCCCTTCTGGTACCGGATGCGTGAGGGAATTGAGAATGCCGCGCAGGAACTGGCTTTTTGCGGCGTTTCGGTTCGGTGCGTGTGCCTGAACCGGATGGATGGCAACCTCGTCCTGTCCCATTTGAAGGATGCATGCAGCCGAAAGGTGGACGGCATCATACTGGTTCCCGATGGCGTCGAAAATATCGTTGGGAAAATCAGGGAGACCATAGGCGACCATATTCCCCTGGCCATGCTGAACGATGATCTTGAAACGATTGACAGGCAGTTTTATGTTGGCCCTGACAATCAGTTGATAGGGCGGCTTGCCGGTGAACTTGTCGGAAAATTTTCAGGCGGACAGGGGAAATGCCTGGCCTTGTCAGCCACACACATGAAGTCCGGACAACTATCCTCCGAATGCAGGTTGAGGCTGGAAGGCTTCCGGTCTGTCCTCGAACTGGACTATCCGGGCATCCGCCTTGATGTGGCCACTTATGAGCAATACGGCGACAATGCCTATGACGCCATGCTCGGATTCCTGTCCGCCAGTGAGGACCTTCGCAGCATCTACAGTGTGGACGGGTTTCTCCAGGAAGTGGCGATGGCTGTGAAGGACAGCGGGAAAAAAGGACTGGTACTCGTCGGACATGAAATGTCATCCGAGGTCAACCGGCACCTGAAGGAGGGAACCGCAAGCGCGGCCATCTGCCAGAATCCTTATCTGCAAGGGCATCTGGCAGTGAAATACATGTCGGACCTGCTGGTGGACAGGAAACTGCCGCCTCAAGAGAAAATGTTCATCAACTTCACGCTGTTCACCCGGTACAATACCTACGGGGAAGAGAATTACATTGGTTCACCGAGTCCAACCGCATAAGTCATTGAAGTATCATCATGTGATGAAGGGAACAGTGCCTTAGTCAATGAGACGCGCATGATGTCTCAGCCATCGGGCCGTTTCAGCAGACAGGAGATGCAGATGGAGAAGGATTATCTTTCGATGGGCCGGACGACCGTAAGCGTGGATGCCTCCGTTACAACAGGACTTTTTGAGCCATGGCGCCATGGCATCGGTCTGGGAGGAGTCACTCATGAACCTTTGCCGGATGGCGCCGCGAAAGCCCTGGGCAAGCTCAAGCCCAAGCTTGTGCGCATATTCCTGCAGGAATACTTCAATGTCTACCCCGACCACGGCGTGTTTGACTGGAGCCGTCTTGATCCCTACATGGATGCATTGGCGGGGATGGGATGCAAGGTATTGGCAACAGTCAATTTCAAACCTCCGGTCCTGTTTCCGCGGATTGACGAAAAGGTATGGCTTCCGAATAATGCGGAGGAATACCAGGATGTCATCAGGGCATTGGTGAAAAGATATTCCGTCGACCGTCGGATCGTCACCCACTGGGAATACGCCAACGAAACCGACATCGGGGAAAACGGCGGATGCCCGTTCCTGATCACGACGGCGGAAGAGAATCATGCATTCTATGAAATGCTTGTCAGGCCTGTCCTTGAGGTTTTTCCGGAAGCAAGGGTAGGCGGCCCCGCCATTGCGGATTCCGGCAGCCTTATTCTGAAAGGATTCATCAAGCTCTGCCATGAAAAAGGGACACCTCTTCATTTCATCAGCTGGCATTCCTACAACAACGACTGCAGCGCCTTCGCAAAGCAGATAGAATCTGTCCGTGAGATGATATCCGTCTATGAAGAAGTCGAACGGCCGGAGCTCATGATTAACGAAATGAACAAGGGATTTGATTTTCAGGATGCGGAGCATCCGAGCTATCACCTGCTGTCTGTCGAAGAACAGGCCTATCAGCCCATACGCGCCGCCTTTCTGGCAGCCAACCTGATTGCGATGACGGATGCGCGCCTTGACTGGTCGCATTATTATCACGCCTGGGACAGCAGCATCAGACCGAAAGAGTTTGCCCGGTTCTTTTCGCCGTTCGGCGTGCGGGAAGTGATGTATCGTCACTGGAACGAGTCCCCTCACCGCTTCGGCCTGTTCTCGGACGATGGCAGGGTCCGGCCCCAGTACTTCGTGTATTCCATGTTTCAGAAGATGGAGGGAGAGCGGATTTCGTGCGTCGTCGAATCCGGCAGCATCACCGGTATCGCCACGAAACGGGAAGGTCAGGTGGCCGTGCTTCTTGCGAATTATGAACTGGGGTCAAACAGACGTGTGGAGCCGGAACATGTCTCGGAGTCGGAACATGTCTCGGAGCCGGAACATAGCTCGGAATCGGAACATGGCTCGGAATCGGAACATGGCTCGGAACCGGAACACGGCTCGGAATCAGAATGCGGATTGGAACCGGAACAGGGCTCGGAATCGGAATGCGGATTGGAACCGGAACAGGGCTCGGAATCGGAATGCGGATTGGAAGCGAGTTCCGACCGGATTGCGATCCTGCGGTTCACAGGATTGCGGCCGGGAATGAAACGACTCACCCTGTTCCGTGTCGATGGGGAACGGCTGTGGGATGAGCAGGCACTTGAACTGAAATCCGTGGAATCCCGCCGGGTTGACGTGATGTCCGAATTCTCCTGCCAGTGCTGCTGTCCGGAGAACAGCGTGGCGGTGGTCCTGCTGCAGGACGTGGATGGTTCGTGAGTTTGACCATGAGTCCGATGGCGTTGCATGGCGAATCGCAAGCATGAGGTGACTGATGTTTCATGAAAAACTGGAAAACGGATTTGTCATGAGAACGCTTCTGAATGAATCCGACCAGGCCGCGTTTGTTGAGTTCAATGCCCGCTGCAACAACCTGTCCGAAGGGGCCACCTGCCAGTGTCTCGTCAGGCATCATCCCCTCATGGACAATGACAGTTTTTTCATCGTGGAGGATGAGCGGAACAAAGTCATCGTGGCCTGCCTGTGCCTGATTCCCTGGACATTGCGCTTCGAGGGGGTATCATTGAAAGCGGCCATGATGGAGATGGTTCTGTCTCATCCGGAATACAGAAAAATGGGCCTGATGAAAAAACTGATTCGGAAGTTTCAGGAAGAAGTTGGCTCGCGCGGATTCGATTTGACCCTCATCACGGGAATCCCGAATTATTACAGGCAATTCGGCTATGCATATGCCCTGGATCTGGGAGAAGGGGTCAAACTCAACACCGGGAAGATGCCGAAAGCTGAAAAGACGCAGGATGCTGAAAAGACGCAGGACGCTGAAAAGACGCAGGACGCTGAAAAGACGCAGGATGCTGAAAAGACGCAGGATGCTGAAAAGACGCAGGATGCTGACAATATGTCGGAAACTGCCGGTGGGCCATCAAATCTGGTCCATATCGCACTCAGGGCGGCCTCGGTGTCGGACATTCCGGTTCTGCAGGCCCTGCGCAGCCACGCTGCCGAGGGGCTGCAGCTGGTTTTCGACAGGGATGAGTCGTACTGGAGATACCTGCTTGAGGGAGCCCGGTTCGATATTCGCTTGATTGAAGATGTCAAAACGGGTCAAGTACAGGGTTATGCGATGATGAAACGGGAAGGCGGGTTCCTTTGCGTCATGGAAAGCGGAATCCGCGGTGGTTCAGATACCGGAATCCTGGGCAATGCGGAAGGCGGGACCCACGCCAGGGACGTTTCAGAAGCCCTGCTGCGCTGTTTCGCAGGCGAAGCAGGAGAAGATATGCGGATTTATGCCCATCCTCATGACGTTTTGCTCCAAGCGGCCGCTTCATTGGGAGGCGTACCACTTGCCGGTGAACAATGGCTGTTGAAGGTGGAAGATCCCGTTGCCCTAATGACGAAGCTAGTGCCTGTCTTTGAAAAGAGAATCAGCGAATCTTCCATGCCGGCCCTTTCGGCAGAGGTCATCATCAATCAGTTCCGGCAGGCATACGGTATTCGCATTGTCGGCGGAAAAATCACGGACATCCGCTCCATCGGCTTTGTGGATTCATCCATGGGAGCGGACGGCGGAGACCTTTGCATTCCGGCCGATGCATTCCTCCGGCTGTTGTTCGGGTACCGGACCCTCGACCAGCTGTGGGATGCTTGGCCAGATACCGTCGTGAAGGAGGGCAGCAGGGAGATAATAGGCATCTTGTTTCCGAAGATGAGTGCGCATCTGCTTGCACCTTACCATTATCAGGGGGAAATCGGGTAGTTGCGTCAAAGTGCGCCGGCAGGGCCGGGGAAAGGGCAATATGGATTTCAGGATAATACCCGCGGGAACAGATTGGCCAAGGTTTATCAAGGTGTTCAATGACTGCACCCGATATGCGCCATACAGCCTGAAGCTTACGATGGAACTGGTGGAAGGTTTCATAGTGCCATTTGGAAGAACAGTCGAAGACCACGCATGCATTGCCTTCAATGGTGAAGCAGCCGGCATTGCGCATGCGGGCATCCATGTTGACGGAATGAAACGGACCGGGGTGATTTACCTTCTGCTGGCCAATGACAACGATGCTGCGCAAAAGCTTCTGGAAGAAGCTGAAGGCTGGTTTAGAGAGAAAGGCATCCGGGATGTGCTGGCTTACTGGTGGTATCCCAACCCCTACCGGTTTATCCTTCATGGTGCAGAGGTTTATGGATGGGCCGGAGCCTATGCCGCCATGAATGGCTATCGGCGGATGGGGTACGATATTGCGCTGGATGTTGTGGTCATGTCAAGGGAATTCGATGAGAATGCAATTCAGCTGCCTGATTATTGCGGTCTGGATTTGCGTGAGACTTTGACAAGTGAAGATGAACTCGTCTGGTCTGCAGAAGTTGCGGCTTTTTCAGGCGGCAAGCAGGTGGGAAGATGCGGCTACATGCACATGGAAGCATTGTCAACTCATTTCGGGAAAGGGATAGGCCAGTTCAATATCGGCACCGATCCGGCGGAACACGGACATGATGTCGGACGCGCACTGCTGCAGCATGCGCATGCCAGACTGCATGAGAGGGGCGTGCGAAAGGTTTTGCTGGCAACAAACCAGGAGCTGTTCCGCGCCATCAAATTCTATGAAAAAATGGGGTACCGGCCTGAAGCAGTCAGGGCGTATTCGTTTTCCAAAAAATTACATGATATGGATTGACTGGATAAATCTTTTCTTATCCGGACATGGGAGGACTGCATGTATATTTATGTGATCATCACCGAAAAAGAGGAGTATTGCAAGACCGGACCGGGTGCCGGCCATGGTAGGGTTAAAGCCCGTTTGGAGCAAATCTCCGGCGACAGGTGCATGATCGTGCCGTTTGAAGAGTTCGGTCCTGATATGGTTGCCGAGTTGAATCCGCGCGCGATTGTCGTGAGCGGGTATTCAAAACCCCTTGAGGATTTCGATGTGGAATCCTTTTACGGATTGGATGATGTGCTGCATCATGCTGACATTCCGGCAATCGGCTTGTGCGGGGGACACCAGCTGTTCGCGTACTTCTTCAACGGCAGCATCAGGGAGATGGCCAGGCTTGCAGACCAGCCGATGCGAAAGTTGGACCCGCTTGAGGATACTCCGCGACATGTTTCCTATCATCCCGACTTTTTCTACGCAAATGGGGTTTATCCTGTGTTCAAGGTCAAGGAGGACCCGATTTTCGAAGGATTGCCGGAAGTGATGTACATGCAGTGCTGGCATTATTGCGAAGTGAAGCGGCTGCCCGAGTCGTTTGAACTCCTCGCAAAGACCGGGCACTGCGGGATCGAGGCCATGAAGCACAGGACCAAGCCGATCTACGGGGTTCAGTTCCATCCTGAAGCATATGAGGATCCCTTCTTTGACGGCCGCACATTATTGGGAAACTTTGTGAAGATAACCGAAAGGTTTTGGAATGAAGGGGGATCATATGAACATACTGGCAGTGGGCGCGCATCCCGATGATCTGGAAATCCTGATGGGCGGCACCTTGGCCAAGTACGCGGCCAGGGGGGACAATGTCTTCATGGCCTCGCTGACGAATGGAAACATGGGCCATCCGAAATATAAGCCGGATGAGATGGCCATTGTCCGAAAGTCGGAAATGGAAGCATCCGCTGCCATCATCGGGGCGGAAGTGATCTGGATGGACGTTGATGACGAATTCTCGGAAATCAGCCTGCAGGCGCGGCTCATGATGGTGGACGTGCTGCGCCGGGCAAATCCCGATGTCATCTTCACCCATGGCCCCACGGATTATCATGTTGACCACCGAAACTGCGGCCAGCTGGTTTTTGAAGCTGCACCGCTAGCTTGCGTCCACAACATTGTCCGGGCTTTGCCCCAACTCGATAAACAACCCCTGATCTACCACATGGACAATCTGGCCGGCATCTGTTTTGAGCCGACTGAATTCGTCGATGTGTCTGATTGTCTCGAAGTCAAAAAAGCGATGTTCCGCTGCCACAAGAGCCAGGACAGCTGGATGCTGGAGATTACGGGATTCGACTTTTCAGATGTGATCGAAACCTGCGCGAAATTCCGCGGCTATCACGCGGGGGTCAGGAATGCGGAAGCGTTCCGCAGGGTCGATGCCTGGTACCGCGGAACGACGAAACGCGTTTTGCCCTGAAATAATGCAGGACTTGCCTTGAAATAATGCTTGACTTGAAATAATGCTTGACTTGCCCTGAAATGATTCCGGTCTTCACATTTTTACTGGATTGCCCCGTCAAAACCATGATGACAAGAGCTCGGGAGGATGCAGACATGTTGGTGAAAAACAGCGCAGTTGCCCTGATGGTGGAAGAAAACGGCCGAAACATGAAAATGATGGATTTGAAACGCGGAACCGTATGGGTCCTCGACGAATCCTCCGTCATGTGGAACGGGCGCATCATGCGAAATGATTATCCGACCCTGGAAGGGGTGGCCTCCATGAAGCGGATGTCGCCGGTTTCCGCATCGGAAACGGCGAAGGCCCTTCACATCACATATGATGCCGGCGGATGCCCTGTCACTTATTCCTATCATCTTCTGGATGATGGCGTCGAGGTTCATCTGGCTCCACCTGAAAGCTTGGAGATTGAAGCGCTATCCATGCCCGGCGCCTTATTCCCTGAAAACGAACCGATGAAATTGCTTCTTCCCATCATGCAGGGCATGCTTTGGGACGGCAAAGGCGCATTCATGAGCCATATGTGCCGAAGCGGAAGCCATACGGGCTTTTCCATGCAGATGTACGGGGTCATGGGAAGGACCGGGGGCCTGCTGGCCGCGGCAGACACTGCGATTGACGGCGTATGGTGGTATCAGAAAGATGAACGCGGATTCCGCGTGCAGAATGTACAGGACGGCTCACTCGGCAGCATGCGGTATGAACGGGTGATCAGGTTCCATTTCACTGATGCGGGCATTGTGCCGATCGCGAAGCGGTATCGTGCATTGGTGAAGGAACGGGGCCGTTTTGTCACATGGGAGGAGAAGATCGCCGAAAGACCCGGTCTTGAGCGATTATTCGGATCCTTGATGTGTTATCTCGGGTATTGCCAGGACGATTTGGATTATGTTGCGGAATTCAATAAGCTGAAGGAATACGGATTTGACCGTGTGCTCGCGTATCCCGTGGATTTTTCCCTTTACAACAAGGATTTCCTGATGGGCGGACTGCCGCCGATTCACCTGACCAGGGAAGAAATTGCGAAAATCACGGCGATGGGGTTTGACGTCTGCCCCTGGACATGGATCAATGAAGCGATGGACGACCATACGGCGAAGCGGGCGAACATGTACCGCATCACCAGGGATGGCGAACGTGTTTTCGGCTGGCAGATCGACGATTACAAATGGTACAGGGTGTGCAGCCCGGAAATGGACTATTTTGAGTCGAACGCCGTTGAGGGAGATTTTGACCACATGACCTGGGACCATTTCGATGTCCTGGCTTGCGCGTGCAGCGGGGAATGCCATGCGCAGGACCACAAGGCCCATCCCGGCAGGTCCATGAGCCGTGAAGAAGACCTCCGGTGGCTGAGGAAGGCGCTCGTGACCGGTCAAGGTCCGGCGAAGAGAAGGAACGCCGTCAGCTCAGAAAACTTCAACGACCTTTTTTCACTGGAGTATGACCTGGGTTCGGTGAAAGCCTGGCCGCAGTATGGTCCATGGACTTTCTGGCCGGTCCCGCTCACCTCGCTCGTGTTCCATGACAGCATCATTCATTCCTGGTGGGAACCACATAATTACAATTCAGGCCAATTCAGCCGTTCTGTCGGGCCCAACCTGCTGGAATACGGCGGAGGCAGGCCCGACCTGCAGGCGGCCTGCGATGCCCTGATGGGCTGCCCGCCGGATGTGTTTCCCTTCGGCACGCAGTACGGGTGGACAGGCCGCGGTACTGAAACGTTCACATTCAGGTTCCGCTTCGAGGACCCCATGGTCCAGTATGCGCTGGCGAAGGCGAAACCGGTTGCAGCGCTGCATCGCAGGATCGGGAAGCTGGAGATGACGGATTTTGAGATCCTGTCTGAAGATGGCTGGGTGCAGCGAAGCGCATTTTCAGACGGCACGGAAGTGATTGCCAATTTTGGATGCGGGATGCGGAGCGACATTCCCGGCATTGCGCCCATGCAGGGGCAAAGTTGGGTAGCCAGGTGAGATTGCAGTGCAAGGGCGGACTGCCGGTGATTGCAGGGCAAAGGAAGGTGATTTCATGCTGGTTGATCTTCACACCCATGTGAATGCCCCGGAACACCTCATCGGCACGAAGTTCATGGAAGATTGCATCCGGGGCGGCGGCAGTTACGGCGGGATGATTTGCGGGCGGGAGCGGCATTTTTCAGAGGAAATGGCCCAGGCGGACATCGCGTGCATCATGGCCCTTGACGCGCCCGCAAGCGGGCTTGTGGTGCCGAATGAATATTGTGCCGCCTATCAGCGCGACTTTCCGGATCGCATCGTGGGTTTTGCCTCAGTGGATCCCAACAGGCCGGACGCTGCGGACGGTCTGAAGCATGCCATCATGGAACTGGGTTTGAAAGGGTTGAAGCTTGGACCGATCTATCAGCACTTTCATCCCTTGGATGAGAAAAGGGCGTATCCGGTCTATGAAATGGCTCTAAAGCTTGGAATCCCCGTCATGTGGCACATGGGCACATCCTTTGTGGAGAAGGGGCCGCTGGAGTATACCCGGCCCATCCACATCGACCGCGTGGCGCTGGATTTCCCGGACCTCAGGCAGGTCATCGCCCACCTCGGGCATCCATGGGAAGCGGATACCATCGTGCTGATCCGCAAACAGCCGAACGTCTACGCGGATATTTCGGCGCTCTATTACCGGCCATGGCAGTTCTACAACAGCATGGTGCTGGCCATGGAGTACAAGGTGACGCACAAGCTTTTCTTCGGCACCGATTATCCGGTCACGACCCCGCAATCGACCATCGACGGCTGCATGGCTGTCCGCCGCTTCGGCGAGGGCACGGGATTGCCGGAAATCCCCAAGTCGGACTTCGATGGCATCATCGGCCGGAATCCGCTTGAGATTCTTGGGATAAGGATGGGATGACTGGCCTGCCGACGGTATGGAGCCTGCATTGCCTGAGTATCATTGTGGACTGATTTAAGTATTGAATGAAATATCGGGAGGATCAGAAAATGCAATTCAATAGTGAAAAGGAAATGTTCGACCTGATGGAGCAGAAATTATATACCGGTGTCGTGGCCGATATCCTTGATGAGCTCGGATATCGAAACCAGGCCATGCGGCAGGATATCCGGCCGCTTGAAAGGGATTTTGTGATTGCCGGACGGGCCAAGACGATTCTGGCCGTGGATGTGTATGAAATTCCGGAAGATCCATACAAGCTGGAGATCGAATCGATTGACAGCCTGAAGGAAGGCGACGTGGTGGTCGCCTGCACCAACCGTTCCACCAACAACGGCTACTGGGGGGAACTGCTCTCCACGGCAAGCATGATGCGCGGGGCCCGGGGAGCCATCATCGACGGGATTTCCCGCGATACGAAGAAGATATTGGAACTGGGATTCAAGGTGTTCACAGCCGGTTTCAAACCGCTGGACAGCAGGGGACGCGG
>CAZFWQ010000084.1:0-12165 GCA_964522755.1 uncultured Oscillospiraceae bacterium
GGGCGATAAAAAAGGAAATTGCTGCTATGAAAAAAGAGGAAAGACGTGAAGGCAAGCGGGAAGGTAAGTTGGAGGGCAAGCTGGAGGGCAAGCTGGAAGGCAAACTTGAAGGCAAACAGGAATCCGCGCGAACCATTGCCGCACGCCTGATTCAAAAAGGCATGTCCTCAAAAGAAGTCTCGGAACTGACCGACATGCCGCTGGAAGATGTCATGGAACTGATGCCGAGGCAAAACTGATTTGAGCCGCACTGCATTTCACCCAAGTGCCAAGGCACAACGAATCGTGTTGTCCCTTCATTTCACCCAAGTGCCAAGGCACAACGAATCGTGTTGTCCCTTCATTCCGTACTAGTGCCAAAGCAAAGTGAATTGGGCTATTTCTACATTCCACCCAGATACCAGTCCAGTATCCCGTAACCGTACAGGGACATGATGAATGTTGAAATGATGATGAACGGACCGAAAGGTATGGCAGCCTTTCGGTCTTTCAATTTGAACACCAGCAGGATGATGCCGAACAGGCCCCCGATCATGACGGCGCCGAACAATGTCATCAAAGCCAGGCGCCAGCAAAGTATCAGCCCGATGGGCAGGAAAATCTTCACATCCCCCATTCCCATGGCGCCATCGTTTTTATAGATGAGGAGGCCGATAAGTGCAACGGCAAAAAGAATGGCGGAGCCGGATATGGCACCGATGAGCGGTTCAAACCATTTCACGGTTCCCGAAGCGCCTTGCAGGTTGAATGCCGGCCATCCGGCCCCCGGGCCGATCAGGTTGTAGACATACAGCAGGAATCCGCCGATAAGGCCGGCCAGCACAAGCCTGTCGGGAATAATCATGTGATCGAGGTCGATGAAGAACACGATGATAAGGATGGTCATCAGCATCAGGAGCGCGAAGGTGTCAACCGAAAGTCCGTAGCGGCTGTAAGTCCAGAGGTAGACAGCACTCGTCAGCAGCTCAACCAGGGCATAGCGTGGAGACACAGCTGCCTTGCAGTAGCGGCATTTCCCGCCCAGGAGAAACCAGCTGAACACCGGAATCATGTCCCAGCCGGACAAGGTGTGCCCGCACTTCGGGCATGCGGATGGCGGGCTGACAATGGACTTTCCGACCGGGATTCGGTAGATGCAGACATTCAGAAAGGAACCAATCACCAAACCGAACAATGTGAACAGGATTGACCAATAAAGCTCCATGGGCGAACCACCCTTCCTGTTTTTTCTTCGGCAGCATCATTGCTGCATGCCGATCAGTGCTTTCACATAATCAAGACTCAGCAGCAAGTCCATGAACGGGTCGCGCTCATAGGCCAAATCATGGTCCAGGACAATCCATTCAGGTTTGCAAGCCAGCATGGGTTCCATCAAGGCGGGATAATTCATGATGCCGTAACCTGTGGGTCTGAACTCGAAGTGGCCTTGCTCCGGAGTGCCGCGGTGATTGCCCAGTGCAGCGACATCTCCCGGAATTGCCGTTCCGGCAGGCAGCGATGCGTAGTAATCCTTCAGATGAAGAACCGGGCTGCGGTCCTTGTACCGGGAAAGGTATTCAAGCGGAGAAGCGCCAGCGATGGCCATCCATCCCAAGTCAGGCTCCAGCGAGAGCGCTTCGGGTGGCACCGAATCCATCAGATGTGTCAAAAGCCGCTTCCCGTCCACCCTCTGTATCAATTCATTCTGATGGTTGTGAAACAACAGGGTAATGCCTTCATTCCGGCACATCTGGCCAATACGTGTCACGGTATCCACCCATTCGGAGAAACGGGAGGAACTGAATGCTTCCACCTGTTCGGGAAGCCTTGCGGCAACGGGGAGGGTGTTGAAATCGCCGCCAATTGTGATGTACCTGCAGCCTGCGGCCTTGTGCGCGGCTATCACTCCGAGAGGATTCGCCGAGAAGGTCAAATAATCCACATGGTTTCCAAGAGGCTCCAGCTTTAGTTCCTTCATTTTTCTGCCGACAGCTTCAGGATCATGTCCGAAGAAACCCAGAAACTCCACCCCGTCGAATCCGATGTCCTTCAGCCGTTCAAGAACCGTGAACAATCCCGTTTCACACTGGCGACGCAGAATGAACAGTGGCGATGCTGTCTTCATGATTATCTCCTCACGTTCCCCATATCAATACTATACACCAGGATGAGCCATTCAACCATATTTGCGCTTGACACGTTTCGATGTTGAATCAATACTACCCGCCAAGATGAGCCGATGCAACATCTTTTCGCTTGAATCGCAACTGTTTTGAGATGGTATCGGGTCAGCTGTTTTGCTCTGGTAGAATAACCACAAAAAAGACTTTTATTTTATTTGTCTGTATTTTATGGCAATGGGTTTCAGAGAAGCACAATATGGTAAAAATAATCAGCGACTTAGTGCATATTCGTTAGGAGAAGAAGATGAATAGTAATTGGGAACTGTATAAGCTGTTTCTTAAAATGCATCCGGATGGCGGGACGCCTCAGGAGATCTATCAATTCGCAAGGGCAAATGGCGCCACGTTCAATGAGGCATCAGACGAACTGCGTTTATGGAGCACAAAAAGCAACTTGAACATCATGTTGCAAAATGGAGAAATCAGGAAAAGCGGCGACAAGTACCATTTATGATAAGTCGAGTCAAACCCTTCATATGTGCAATCCCTTATGAACGCCATCCAGTATGGACACAATCAATGTCCGTTTGTTATTACTCATTGCTTCAAGTCAGAACCTTGTATATCTCATCGGCTTCCGGAGCTTCAACAGATACCATGCCCAAGTCATTTTGCAGGACCACAAATTGAACGGCATCATATTTTATATCTGAAGATCTGTCAGCCATCAGTCTGTCAGCGGTCAGGCCTCCCGAGGTCATGACATCTATAGTCGAAACCTTGCCTATGACAGTTGCCGCGATACCCGCATCCATCAGTTTCTTCACGATTTCCTCCCCATCCGGGCAGGCCATGAGCATGCTTCCGCTGGATATGAGCCTTAGCGGGTTCAAGCCGAAGTGTTCGCATATCCGCATGGTTTCCGCACGAACAGGAATCGCATTTTCCTCCAGGATGGCCCCCACGCCAGATGCGGCGCACAATTCCCAGACAGCGCCCAATATGCCGCCTTCCGTGACATCATGCATGGCATGGACGCCGTTTGCAGCAGCAAGAAGCCCCTCCCGCACCACGCTGATTTCATCCATGAAACCTTTTGCCTTGTTGACGCAATCCGCGCCGAATGCGGCTGTAAGCTCCATTTCCTTTTCATGGGCCAGTATGGCGGTTCCCTCAAGACCGGCAGCCTTCGTCATGACAAGGGCATCACCGGGTTTCGCTCCTGCCGTCGAAATGGCCCCATTCACCGGGGTGCGGCCCAATGCAGTCACATTGATGACCATGCGGTTCACTGCGTTGGTTATTTCCGTATGCCCGCCTGCCAGAGCCACTCCCATGGATTCCGTCGTGGTGCGGATGGCCATCATGATTTCACGGATGGACCCTTCCGTGCTTCCGGGCGGGCATAGCAGTGTTACAAGGACGGCAACCGGTTCAGCACCGGCGCAGGCAAGGTCGTTCAGGGAAACATGGATGCCAAGCCTGCCGATTTCCTTGTCGGAGCCGGTGATGGGGTCCGTCGTGGCTGCAATCCAGCCGACGCCGAAGTCCATGATGGCGCAATCTTCGCCTACGGCAGGCCCTCTAAGCAATTCACTCCTGGGACTTGCCAACGGCCTGATAAGCTCCGCCAGCAGCCTGTTCGGAAGTTTTCCTATGGGAAGTGCACGATCCATGGAATCCGCATCACGCTTGAATGCGTCCGAATCATGTTTGCAAAATACATTCCCACTCATTTTTCTCTCCGAACCATTTACTCTCCGAACCATATCCCTCTCCGAACCATTCCTCACAGGCACATCACTTCCGTGCCCGCGATGGCCCGGCCGATGAGTGCCTCCGCTTCCGGTTCAAGCACGGCTTCAAACTTCAAGGTCTTTATCAGGGTCGGTTTCGTAACCGGATGACGGGCTACGAAAACAGTGCAGCAATCTTCATACGGCAGGATGGAAGTCTCGAAAGTGCCGATGCGGCGGGCGATGTCTATCACCTCGTTCTTGTCCATCCCGATGCAGGGCCTGTAAACAGGCAGTTCCACCGACCTGTCCGTTACCAGCATGCTTTCCAGGGTCTGACTTGCCACCTGGCCGATGGCTTCGCCGGTAACCAAGCCAAGCGAACCGCTTTCATTCGCTATCTTTTCAGATATCCTCATCATGTAGCGCCGCATGATGATGGTCATGTAATCGGCAGGACATTTCTCGTTGATGGCTGTCTGGATTTCCGTGAAAGGCACCACATGCAGCTTCACGCCCATGCACCAGACGGAAAGGATTTTCGCCAGTTCGACAACCTTGTCCTTTGCCCGTTCGCTTGTATATGGATAGCTGTAGAAATGAACCGCTTCGATCTGCACGCCGCGCTTGGCCACCATCCATCCGGCCACGGGGCTGTCAATGCCGCCGGACAGCAGCAGGGTGGCTTTGCCGCCGGTTCCCGACGGAAGACCTTTCGCACCCGGTATGACTTCCGAATAGATGTGGGCCATGTCCCGCAATTCCACATAAACGGTAAACTGCGGATGGAACAAATCCACCTTCAGGGATGGAATCGCTTCCAGGATGCGGCCGCCAATATCCGCAGACACCTGCATCGAGTTCATCGGGAATGTTTTGTCCGCCCTTTTCGTTTCAACCCGGAATGTGGCGTGACCATACCGTTCCACTAAATCCACAGCCGTTTCCACTGCTTTCGCCGCTACGGCTTCATAGTCTAGCGGCATGCGGACGCATGGGGAAACTGCATTGATGCCGAATACCTTCGTAAGCCGCTGCAATGCTTCCCCGAATGGAAAATCCGGCCCTTTCGGCACCACATAGACGCGGCTTTGACTTTTCACCACTTTGATGACGCCCAGACCGGAAAGCGCTTTTTTCATGTTGTCCATCAGGCGCTTCTCAAACATCCAGCGGTTGTTTCCCTTGAGGAAGATCTCTTCATATCTGACCAGGATGATGTGTTCCATTTTCTCTCCCGTAATACCCTTGCGTTTGATGATACATACCAATGTAACACATTCCCGGCAACTGGACAAACATACGAACCACAGCATGCATACGAACCACAGCAAACATGCGAACCACAGCATACATACGAACCACAGCATGCATGCGAACCACAGCGAACCACAGCATTCGCACATCAATCATGCATCACTTGGCCCGTATGCCCGGATAAATGGACACAACAGCTTCCAGGGCCGACTCCATCTCGTTCTCCGTGGTTGTGCCGGAGAAACTGAAGCGGATGACCCCGCCCTGCCATTTTTCCGGAACATGCATGGCTTTTACGACATGGCTCCTGGTATCTTTGCGGGAAGCGCACGCGGAACCCGAAGAAACATATATCCCCCGTTCCGCAAGATGGTGCAGCATCACTTCCGCCTTCACTTTGTCAAAAGAGACCTGCAGGATATATGGGGAAGAATTCTGCGGTGACAGGATCAGGACATTGTCCTGAAGTCTTTCCCCCAGCCCGCCTGCCAAGGCCTTCTTCATCTTTGAAAGGCGAATTCCATCCTCAAGCTGGTGAGTTGAGGCTATCTCCGCAGCCAAGGCGAAACCGCAGATGCCCGGCACGTTCAGGGTGCCGGAACGCATCCCGCTTTCCTGTCCGCCCCCCAGAAGAATCGGGTCCAGTCTTGCGCCCTTTCGGACATACAGGGCACCCGCGCCTTTTGGGCCGTGAAGCTTGTGCGCGCTGAAAGAGACGAAATCCGCCCCCCATGATTTCGGCAGGACGGGTATTTTGCCGAAGGACTGAACCGCATCGACATGCACCAGCAGGTTCGGATTCACCTTTTTTGCGAGGCGGATGATTTCTGCAACCGGCAGTATGGCACCGGATTCATTGTTGACATGCATGATGCTGAGCAGGCGGGTATCCGGTCGGACACGCGCCGCTGTTTCAAACGGATCCGGCACGCCGTCCCTGCCTAAAGGCAGCAATTCCTTTTCAAAGCCGAGCAATGCCAGACGGTTCAACGGTTCCAGCACGGACGGGTGCTCGATGGCCGTTGCCAGGACATGCCGTCCAAGACGTTCCGGCAGCATGGCAAGGCCCAATATGGCCAGATTGTTGGCTTCTGTTCCTCCTGAAGTGAATATCAATTCACTGTGATGAACCTTCAGGCAATCCGCGATGGTCTTTCGCGCATCCGTTGCACGGCGTTCGGCGGAAATGCCGAAGGAATGCATCGCATGCGGGTTCGCGTAAGAGTTTTCAGCAACATCCCGAACACGGTCGAGTACTTCCTTGTAAGGGCATGTCGTCGCCGCGTTGTCGAGATAAATCATGAATGGACCCCCATGTGCTTGAAAAGGATCAATGGTTGTTTTTCAGGTCAAATTGACGGCTCCGGGTATTACTCCAGAATATGGTTCCCGGGTATTATTCCAAAATACGGGTCTCGATAAGCCCGCGTCCGATTTCCACGATGCCGAACGATGGACCTTCCCGTCCGGCTGGAAATGTCGGACTGCCCGGGTTGAGGATATGCCTGCCGTTTTGGGTGATGTCCGCCGCTACGTGGGTATGACCGCAGAGCACCAGGTCGATCTGTTCTTTTTCCGCTTTTCTGAACAACTTGTCGTACCCGCCCTTGACATGGAACCTGTGGCCGTGGACAAGCAGGATCCGCTTGTTTTCCACAACCAGGATCCGTTCATTCGGATACTTGTCCGTGTTCCCCTCATAATCACAATTTCCGGAAACGGCCAGGACGGTTTTGCCGGGATGCCGTGACTCCAGCAGGAGCGCATCGCGCGTGAAATCGCCAAGATGCAGGATGTGAGTGGCTTGCGGAAAACGGGCAATGGCTTGTTCGGCCATCGTTATGCTGCCGTGAGTGTCACCGAACACGAGCATGAGTGTCATATTCTCTTTCCTCCGGCCAATGATTCATGCCACATGTATTTTGCGCCTATGACTGGGATTTTGCAAGTTCCGCCACCAATAGGGCCAATGACCTCCCCCGGTGGCTGATGATGTTTTTCTGTACTTCATCCATTTCAGCGGCAGATTTCCCGACTTCCGTCACAAGAAAAACCGGGTCGTATCCAAATCCGTTTTCTCCCCTGGAAGCAAACAGGATCTGACCTTCCATGGTTCCCCGAGCGATGACCCTTTTTTCAGATGATACCATTGCGGATGCGCAGACAAACCTTGCCGTTCGCAAATGTTCCGGAATGCCGGCCATATTCTTCAGGAGCAGCTGCCAGCGTCCTTTGTCATCAAGCCCTGCTCCACCGTAACGGGCGGAATGGATGCCGGGTTCTCCCCCCAGCGCGTCCACAACAAGGCCGCTGTCGTCCGCAAGTACCGTTCCGCCGGATACAGACCATATGGCGCACGCTTTTTTCAGGGCATTTTCCTCGAACGAAGCGCCGTCTTCCTCTACATCAAGAGAGATTCCCGCTTCTTCCATAGACAGGATTTCATATGGCAGATCGGCGAAAATTGACCGAATCTCCCTCATTTTTCCCATATTCTTCGTTGCGACAATCATTCTTTCCATATTATTTCATTGTCGCCAGGATCTTCATGACGCCGTCCGCGATCGCCGTGGCCGCAGTCTGCCGATAAGCGTCTGTCTTGATTACCTGCATGTCCTGTGTATTGGACATGCACGCGCTTTCCGTGATGATGGCGGGCATCTTCGTCTTGCGGAGCACCACCATGCCGCTGCTGGACTTCAGACCCAGGCTTCCCATTCCGAGCGTGGAGACAATCGTTTGCTGCATCAGGTCCGCATACCGTTTCCCGTTCACGCTCGAAGCATAGTACATGGTCATGGTGCCTCGCGTAGCCGGGTCCGGAATCGAATTCTGATGAATGCTGATAAACAGGGACGCATTGGCATTATTGGCGATGTTGCAGCGTTCATCCAGCCCGACAAACACATCCGACCCACGGGTGAGCAGCACCTTGATGCCGCGCTGCTTCAGTATTGCTTCTGCCCTGAGGGAAACGTCCAGATTCACTGTGGATTCATACACGCCTTCGAAAACAGTTCCCGGATCCATTCCCCCATGTCCCGGGTCAAGCACGACAAGCCGCTGTGCACCGTTCGGAACGGCTATCGGCGCTTCCGCGACACTTTTTCGAATGGTCAGGGCGTTCCCGTCCGCTTCCTCGACAATACGGAACTGGGTGTCCCCGTTTCGCTTGGCAATGCTCAGATAGCTGTTCTGGCCGGTCATGAGCGTAGTGAAGCCTTTTGAAAGCATGTCGTTCGTATTGGCGACGCCATTGCCCAGAATGACGACGGATACAGGGAAAATGAAAGTGAATGCGGACAACTGCAAATCATCATCCACGACAATCTGTTCGATGGCCGCGCGGTATTTCGACACGATGTCCTGGCCGGTGATGCGCAGCACGATATCGGCATCATTCCCGCCTTCAAGGTTGGTTATGTCCCGCGGGACAAACCGGACAACCAGTTTGCCGGCGGTCTCGGCAACATTCCAATCCGAGAATACACTGGTTGTGACAACAATTTTGACACGTCCGTCGGCAGAAGTGCAGGTTACGTCTTTCACCAGAAGCGTTCCAATCGTCAAGGATGTGGGTGCGGCCACGCCGGGCATTTCAATGATGATATTCCTGCCCATGCGGTATACCCGGGATTGTGAAATATCAGCGGATGTGACGGTTACCGAATCCATGCCGGCGGACACCTGGACGGGCAATGTGCGTGATGCGCCTCTGCTGGTCGATGTCCCGGCATCCAGGACGGGAGTCTGGGCTGTACCGCCTGCTGTTCCCGGCTTTGAAACTGCAGCAGTTCCATCAGGGGAAAGAGTTCCACTTGTTGCGGCTGAACCTGTTGAAGCCGTTGAACCCGTTGAAGCGGCAGTGCCAGCGGATGTCCCGGAGGAACCGTTTGCCGCTGCGGTTCCCGCAGATGAACCATCGGACTTGATTCGAAAAATGGTATGCGTGCCGGAGTTTTCCATTGTGTAAACCAGTGCCGTCTTGCCGGACAGGCGGATGGTGGTTGATTGCCGCAGTTCGCTCCTCGATATCAATACACCGTACAATATGCCGTTTCCGTTCATCACACCCGTGACAAACCGCGGATCCATGCCATTGAGCGTTATCTGGAGCGTTTTTTCGCGGATGCGGTTCACCACGCTGGCAGCACCTTGAGCGGTCAAGGCAGCCAAATCCGTATTCTCCAGCTTCAGAACACAGGTATCACCGGACATGGACCACGAAATAGGCCCTTTCGATGCCGAACTTGGGGTGATTGAGGTTGAAACGCGGCCCGGTGCAACGGATGGTGCCGGAGATTCCGATACGGCAGCAATTGGAATGGAAGACGGGGCAGCCGATGGCTTGGGCGCTGCAATTGGCTTGGGTGTTGCGGTTGGCTTGGGTATCGCGGTGGACTTGGGCGTTGTGGTTGGCTTGGGTGTTGCGGTTGGCTTGGGCGTTGCGGTTGGCTTGGGCGTTGCGGTTGAGGGGGTGACCGCACTAGACCCGGCACCCCCGTTTAAGGAGATATCCACATGATCTGCAAAGGTACTGACGGAAAATGTCGGTTTTTCCGTCATGTCAATCACAAACCGGGAACGGATTGCATCGAACTGTGAATACCGTACCTGGAGGACTTTTCCTTTGTTGACCACCAGGATGCCGGGATTGCCGATGCGCGTGTTCTTCAGATCGACAATCAGGCGATAATAGGAATGAGTGGCATCCGGCGTCCACAATTCACGGTTGGCTATGGCCGCACCTTTCGCGGAGATGGTCAAAGTGCCGGCTGCACCGGCTCCCTGCGCGTAGGCGATTTTCGTGATTGTTCCGTCTATTGGCTTTTCCACCGTGTTGGCGGCAAATGCGCCAATACCGGTCAATGACTGTATGAGGAGAGCAAGGACAAGAATATGAACCATGGCTGTTTTTCGCATGTCATCCTCCTGTGTGTGCGTGAAACGCCCATAAACAGGCTTTTCATTCGTATGGAGTGCGCGCTGCGGAGAACGATTCACGTCAGCGCTCTTTGTAATTTCCATCCGTTTTTCTTTATTTGCATTGTGTTTGACATATTGTCATGATTGCTGATTTTACATGGATCAAGAATAGAATACTGATCCAGTTCACATTATACCACCATTGGCTGCCGGGGATATATGACAATCCTATTTCATTGCATTTCCTGCATTCATTGCCCTGCAGGTGTTCCAGACATAATCTCCCCTCCGTTTTCATCTGGAAACCAACCGGCAGCCCTTTCATGAACCAAAGTAATACACGGGCTTCTTCGGATGGTCCGACTCGGCATATGACAGGACGCACCCGCAATATTTCTGCATATACCAGCCCCTGGCACGTGCAAGGTTTTGTCCTTCGCGATAGAGCGGTCGAAAATCTCGGTAGAGAAACGGGATGCCATGGCGCTCGGAGGCCTTTTCCCCTGCTTTTCGCACTGCTTCATGATTCTGGTAAGGACTTATGAGGAGGCTTGTGGAAAAGGCTGTGAAACCCTCCCGTGACGCCATGGAGGCTGTTTCCTCCATGCGCGCGTCGTAGCAGAAGCCGCATCGTCCGGCCTCCCCCGGTTTCCAGCGTTCCTGCCATGCAGCCTGCTGAAAATCCTCCGTCCATAGCATGGGCAAGCCGATAAGTGCCGACATGTCAGCCACGGAACCACGCCGGCGTTTCCATTCCTCAACAGGGTGTATGTTCGGATTGAACCAGAAACCCGTGATCTTTTGACCTTCTTCGCCAAGGCGCTGCAAAAGCGCACCGGAGCATGGGGCGCAGCAGATATGCTTCAGCAGTCGGTTGCTTGTTTCATTTTCCATATCGAGCCCTTTCAACGTGCCGCGTCTTCAATCCGGTTCACCAGTTCCCGCCATTGCGCCGATCCGGAAAACTGCGTGGGTACAGGGGAAGATTCTTGAACATCCGCCTTTTTCAAACCGAAGGAATTCTTAAGGGACAAAATGCGGAGGACGGATTCATTCACCCGTTCCTCAGGGATCCTGCCGGATTTCACGGCCTCGACAAGTGCATTGCAGGCCCGTTCCAGTGACACGGGCACAAGAAGCATGTCCACCCCGGCTTCCACTGCCATCACGATGGATTCGTCCTCGCCGTAATTCTCCGTAATGGCGCCCATTTCCATCGCATCCGTTATGATGACGCCGCCGAATTGCAACTCATCACGCAACAGGCCATCAAGGATGTCCGGGTTCAATGTGGCGGGAAGCTGCCGCTCTGAAATACCGGGAGTGTTAACATGGGCAGTCATCACAACGGGCGCTCCGGCCGCGATGGCCGCCCGGAACGGCACAAGCTCGATGGCGTCCATCCGCTTCCGATCCCCTGAAACCACGGCGAGGCCAAGGTGGCTGTCCGTCTGTGTGTCCCCATGTCCGGGAAAATGCTTGACCACGGGAATGATTCCGGCTTGCCGCAATCCTTCGAGGGCGGCTGCGACCATCAGGGAGGTTGGCTCTGGTTCTGTTCCGTAAGCCCGGTTTCCGATTACAGGATTTTCGGGATTCGTGTTGATGTCCGCCACCGGCGCAAAATCCAGATTGAAACCAAGCTGTGAGAGCTGCGCGCCCATGGCCGCGGCCGCTTCCTTCGCGAAATCCGCAATGCCGGTCTTCCCGATGACGGCGGCCGGCGGCATCGGAACCGCGCCCATGTTTTTCGCAGCCGCGAGCCTTGACACTTTGCCGCCTTCCTCGTCCACACCGATGAAAAGCGGTATGCCGGATGATGCCTGCAGTTGACGGATGAAGGCTGCCGTCTGCGCCACCGTATCCATGTTCACACTGAAAAGGATGACTCCGCCCGGCTTCCAAAGCCTGATGGCTTTCAGGGTCTCTTCATCCGCCCGAAGAATCGGAGCGCCTGATGAAGTTGTCCTGAAGGCGGGAAACATCATTTGTCCCACCTTCTCTTCCAGGGTCATGCCATTTACGATTTCCTTGACTTCTGCCGATGCGGATACGCTCTCGGATGCGGACACGCTCTCGGATGCGGATGCGCTCTCGGATGCGGATGCGCTCTCGGATGCGGATGCGCTCTCGGATGCGGATGC
>CAZFWQ010000085.1:0-12155 GCA_964522755.1 uncultured Oscillospiraceae bacterium
GTTGTTTCAGCAGAACGGTCCGTTGTTTCAGCAGAACCGTCTGTTGCTTCTACAGAACCGTCTGTTGCTTCCGCAGAACCGTCTGTTGCTTCCGCAGAACTGGCCGGCAGCCCGTCGCGGATGGAAGTAGACGGGAAAGCCGCACGGATTTCTGCTGATGCTTCGGAGGCTGCAGGGCTCATTGGCGCAGACGCGGTTGCACAGCCTGCGGTGCCTGCTGTGAAAAGGGGACGTGGAAGGCCTGCATCAGTACGGAAACCCATCGAATTTCCGCCGCAGGATCGGCCGGCATCCGGTAACCTGAACATGGAAGCCGTCCTCGATCTGAAGCCTGAGGTCTCCTTTGCCGGGAATCCCGGGGCCTCCGTTTCGTCGCAGCCAGAAACATCCGCTTCGTCTCAGCCAGAAACAACCGCTGGCCTGAAGCCATCCGTCCTGATGGATCCGGAGCCGGATACGTCTGCGATCCAATCCGTGAAGGGTAGGGGAAGACGGAAAATTGAGTCGTCCGCCGTTACTTCCGTCAGGAAGGCCGTGCCGGCCGCGCGGGAAGAGAACACCGCCTTGGCCGGGGAGCGTCTGATTCACCCCGAGCACGAGGCTGTACGTGACGTTGTCCTGAAAAAAGCAAAACCTCATGCAGATGCCGGGACAAAGGATATGGCCGCTGCACTGGAAAGTTCCGCTGACCAGGCAAATCCGTTTGAACCGACAAGATCCATGGCACCGGAAAGCCCTGTTGCAGCAGCAAATCCGGCTGAATCGGCAAGTCCGGCCGAATCGGCAAATCCGGCTGGATCGGCAAGCCCAGTTGAATCAGCAAGCCCGTCTGAATCGGCAAGACCGGGTGCGCCGGTTAGTCCGGCCAAGTCCTCGAATCCTGCTTTCTTGTCATCTATCGGAATCGACGGCGTATCCGGCAATCCAGGCGCTATTTCCGCGTCGGAGCATCGGGTCACCCGGGCAACGGAACGGTCCGCGCGCCTGACCGTGAACAACCACCGCAGTCGGCTTGCGGGCAATGCGGGCTTATCCGGGGAACTTCAGGCGGACAAGGCCTTCGTACCCGGACAGGCCAGGAGCCTGCATCCTGCGCCGGAACAACAGGGCATCCGCAGCGCAAACCCTGCTGACAATCAGGGCGTCATTGAAGTAAAGAGACACCTGAGGGCTCCCCGGCCCACTCAGGATCAACAGCCCCCGGCGGAATCCCGACAGGCGGATCGCCCGTTGGCTCCCCGTCAGACGGAACGTCCGCATGAGCGCCAGCCGGATCGGATTTCCATGCGTCCGGCAGACAGGGTGCCGGAACGAATTGTCCTCCAACCCGGAGAACGCATGGATTCCACTCGGAACTACCAGCAAGGCGTCCGCCTGAACAGCCGGACACCCGTTCAAGCTGGTCCATCGGCAATCCCCGTCAGGACCGCGCCTGCATATCCCGTTGAAAACCAGCAGCAACCAGAGTCGGCCGCTCCCTTCGCAACCCCTTCAACCAAGCCTGCGGAAACGGTTTCTCCCGCCGGCAGGCCAGCAGATACGGCCTATCCTTCAGCCAGGCCTGCGGAAACGATTTACCCCGCCGCCAGGCCGGCAGATGCGGCATATTCTTCAGCCCGGCCTGCAGACACTGCTTTCCCCATGGTCAGGCCTTTGTCCGGAACGACTGTTCCAGAGGGGTCTTTTGCTGGCGAAACGGCAGTAACGGAGGACCGCATGCAGGAGCCAATGACTCCTGAAGGCCGCATGGAAGAACGGCAAGGCACGGAATCCTATCCTGACGATTATTCACAGGAAACAGTCCGGAGTCTCGATCCGAACCGTCCGGTCCAAGGACGGCAAACGTATTCCAGGGATTTTTCAAGACTCGAAAGCGAAGAACCGGTCAATGGAATCCTGGAGCTTCTGCCAGACGGGTACGGATTTCTCCGGGGACATAATTATATGTCGGGTCCCCGCGACATATATGTTTCACCCTCGCAAATCCGGCGGTTCAACTTGAAAACAGGTGACAAGCTGGTCGGCAAGGGGCGCGTGCAAAGAGAAGGCGAGAAGTTCCAGGCACTGATGTACGTGACCCTCGTCAACGGTGATTCTCCGGAGGTGGCCCAACAGCGTCGTCCCTTCGAGACCCTTACGCCGATTTATCCGGATGAACGCCTCACGCTGGAGAATGACCCGAAAGAATTGTCAACGCGCGTCATAGACCTGATAGCCCCGATCGGAAAGGGTCAGCGCGGCCTGATCGTATCTCCCCCCAAGGCAGGCAAGACCGTACTCCTGAAGAAGATAGCCAACGGGATCACTGCGAAGCATCCGGAAGTGGAGCTGATCGTGCTCCTTATCGACGAAAGGCCGGAGGAAGTCACGGACATGCAGCGTTCCATCAAGGGAGATGTCATCTACTCCACCTTCGACGAGGTGCCGGACCATCATGTCAAAGTGGCCGAGATGGTGTTCGAGCGTGCACAGAGGCTGGTGGAGCAGAAAAAAGACGTTGTCATCCTGCTTGACAGCATCACGCGGCTCGCGCGGGCTTATAACATGACAATACCGCCAACGGGGCGCACCTTGTCCGGCGGCCTGGATCCGGGCGCGCTTCATAAGCCGAAGCGTTTCTTCGGGGCGGCGCGCAACATAGAATTCGGCGGAAGCCTCACCATCATCGCCACTGCGCTGATCGACACGGGAAGCCGCATGGACGACGTCATATTCGAAGAATTCAAGGGAACCGGCAACATGGAGCTGCACCTTGACCGCAAGCTGTCCGAAAAGCGCATTTTCCCGGCCATCGACATCAACCGTTCCGGCACCCGGCATGAAGAGCTTCTGCTGACCCAGCGGGAGATGGAGGGCATCTATGCCATCCGCCGGGCCATGGGGAACATCGGCACGGCCGAGGTTGCTGAAATGATCATCAGCAGGCTGCAGCAGACAAAGACAAATGACGATTTCGTCAGTTCCATCAACCTCACTTTTCTGGCGAAAGAGAAGAATGGGTACGATTCGAGCTACAAGTAGCATCGGATGCGGCGCGGGTTCAGCCGTGCCGTGCCAGGCAGCCGTTGGCCGCGACTGTAGGGCCGCTTGCCCCGGACCGGGCTTGGGAATGTGGTCGGCCGGCTGGAGGCCAGGGTCGATTCAGCACATGTCAAGCCCATGTTAAACCTATGTCCAGCCCATGTTCATTTCACTCCTTTCAGACTCAGCGCAGTAGGGCCAAAAGGTTCTTGCCATCCGTCCGGGCCTGTGGTATATTGGATACCGGCGCTTTGCGAATCCAACCGTGTGTTTCATGGTTGAAATGCCCGCAGGCGCATCAGGAAAAGCGAGGTGGGAACATGAAAGAGGGTATTCATCCGAAATACGGCAAAGCCGTAGTGCGGTGTGCTTGCGGTGAAACATTCGAGACGGGTTCCACGAAAAAGGATCTCCATATTGAAATCTGCTCTCAGTGTCATCCGTTCTACACAGGCAAACAAAAGCTTGTCGATACCGGCGGACGCGTGGACAAGTTCAAAAAGAAATACGGCATGATCTGACCGGGAGAAATCCCGGTTTTCTTTTTTTACCGGAGGCATCATGTCCAAGACAGTCAAGCGACGAATCATGCCTTATTTGCTCATCTTTCTAGGCTGCGCCGTGATGACTTTCGGCATGAACCTGTTTCTGATTCCATTCAAACTGGCACCAGGCGGTGTTTCAGGCTTAGCTACAGTGCTTTATTACGTCAGCGGCGGACGGATTCCCGTCGGCATCCTGATGCTGGCCATGAACATCCCGCTTTTTCTACTCGGCTGGAAGTCCAAAGGGCGCAGTTTCATGCTGCGTTCCCTGTTCGGCACAATTGTGCTGTCTCTCCAGATCGATCTCACGGCACCCTTCGCCAACCGCCTGCTGAAGGAATGGTTCGTCGCCCTTGACGTGACGATGGCTACGCCGGATCTGCTTCTGAATGCGCTTGCCGGAGGGCTGATCATGGGAATCGGCCTTGCATTCGTCCTCCGCGAGGATGCGACGACCGGCGGCACCGACATGGCCGCGTCCATTTTGCGAAGATTCTTCCCCCATCTTTCCATCGGCACCTTCCTGATGGCCCTCGACGCCATGGTGGTGCTGTTTGCCGCGTTCGCCTTCCACAGCATCAAACTGGGCCTGTATGCATCCGTCAGCCTTTATGTCGCCAGCAAGACCATCGACGCTTTTCTGGAAGGCATCAACTTTGCAAAAACCCTGATGATCATTTCGGATCATTCGGAACAGATCGCCGACCGGCTGATGCATGAGATCGGGCGCGGTGTAACAGGGCTGTCAGGCATCGGCATGTACAGCGGCACCCGGAAAACCGTGCTTCTGTGCGTCGTCAAGCGCGGAGAGATACCACAGGTGAAACAGGTTGTCAGGGAATGTGATCCGCTGGCTTTCATCCTGCTGAGCGATACACGCGAAGTTTTGGGCGAAGGTTTCGTGCCGTTCGATCCGCATCCGTGATATGATGGGTACTGCACGGGGATCCGCATCTGCGGGATGCCGGGCGGGAATCTCGAAGAATCCTGCATGATACAGAGTGAAGGAGTACCGCAATGAATGCAGAATCAACCATCCTCCTGATGAAGACCGCGACGAATATCCGGAAGAGCGTAATCGAAGAAGTCGCAGCAGCTGGCAGCGGACATCCGGGAGGGTCCCTTTCCATTTCAGACATCATGGCCTATCTCTATTTCAAGGAAATGAACATCGATCCGGCCAATCCCCGAAATCCCGACCGTGACCGCTTTGTCATGTCGAAAGGCCACTGCTCGCCCGCCCTGTATGCAACGCTGGCTGAGCGCGGGTTCTTTCCGAAAGCGGACCTGACGGGCTTCAGACAGGCGTCGAGTTATCTCGAAGGGCATCCGAACATGAACCAGGTGCCCGGGGTGGACATGTCCACCGGTTCGCTGGGGCAGGGCATTTCCGCGGCTGTCGGAATGGCGCTTGCCGGGAAAATAGACAAGAAGGACTATCACGTATACGCCATCCTGGGTGACGGCGAACTCGACGAAGGAGAGGTATGGGAAGCGGCCATGTCCGCCGCCCATTACAAACTGGACAACCTCATCGCCTTTGTGGATTACAACGGATTGCAGATAGACGGTAAAATCACCGACGTCATGAATCCCGAACCCATCGCCGACAAGTTCAAGGCGTTTCGCTGGAATACGGTTTCCATAAACGCGCATGATTATGGGCAGATTGAAGCCGCGATCATTCAGGCAAAGGCAAACAAGGGGTCTCCAACCATGATCGTGGCGCACTCCGTGAAGGGTAAGGGCGTTTCATTCATGGAAAACCAGGCTTCCTGGCATGGAACCGCGCCCAAGAAGGAACAGCGGGACCAGGCCATTGCGGAACTGGATGCTTTTTACGCAGCACTGTAAGGCAATGAGCCAGGCTGAAGCCACACGATTCGGCAGGCTGCTGGTTTTGCTGCGACAGGCGGATTCACCGCCGGGAATCGCAGGATGTTCGTCAGGCAATGATGGCGGTTGAACCGCCCGGAGGGATGCAATGGCAGAGAAGATCGCCACTCGCGTGGCATATGGAACGGCTTTGGCCGAAATCGGATCGAATACGGACATCATCGTACTGGATGCGGACCTTTCCAAATCCACGCGCACGGACCTGTTCCAGAAAAAATACCCGGAACGCCACTTCAACATGGGCATAGCGGAAGCCAACATGATGGCGGTTGCAGCGGGTCTGGCCACATGCGGCAAGACAGTCTTCGCGAGTACTTTTGCCGTTTTCGCCGCCGGCCGCGCATTTGACCAGATCCGCAATTCCATCTGCTATCCGCGCCTGAATGTCAAGATATGCGCAACCCATGCCGGCATCACGGTCGGGGAAGACGGCGCCTCCCACCAGGCCATAGAGGATATCGCCCTGATGCGCGCCATCCCGGGCATGACGGTCATCAGCCCGTGCGACGGGCCGTCGACGGCGGCGCTGGTGAAGGCTGCGGCGGCAATGTACGGACCAGTCTACGTGCGGCTTGGCCGCCTGGACGTGCCGGTCCTGCACAAGGAGGGAACCGCCTTCGAAATCGGCAGGGCCATCACGCTGCGCGAGGGAACGGACCTGACGTTCATCGCCAACGGATACATGGTCGCGGCAGCCCTTGAGGCAGCCGGAATCCTGCAGTCGGAAGGCATCTCCGCCCGTGTCATCGATCTTCACACCATCAAGCCGATAGACAGGGAAGCAATCCTGACTGCGGCCAGGGAAACAGGCGCCATCGTTACGGCGGAAGAGCACAATGTAATGGGAGGAGTCGGAAGCGCCGTGGCGGAAGTCATTGTGACCGGCTGCCCGGTCCCGATGCAGCTGGCAGGTATCGAGGACAAGTTCGGCAAATCCGGCAAACCGGCGGATCTCGTCGCCAGGTACGGATTGACGGCAGAAACACTTGTCAGGAAAGCAATGGCCGTTCTGGCCATGAAAAAATAATACCCTTCCGGGAGCTCCTTTGGGGGTATCCCTTCAGAGCATTCCATCAGGGCATTTCATCAGGGATATCGCATCAGGGATATTCCTTCACCATCCGGGCACGCAGATATCCCCGGTCGGTCTCAACGGCTTCCGTGAAGAAGCCCCTGCTGTAATAGAATCGGACCAGCGCCAGATGGCGTGAGGCGGTGTGCAGAGTCACACGCTTCACGCCATTTGAAGTCAGATACTTGTCCACGACGTTCATCAGGGATTTGCCGATGCCCAGGTTGCGGGCTTCGCCGGAGACGGCGAAACGGCTCAGGTAGGCCTCCGTTCCATGAATCTCCAGACGGACGGTTCCCACGATTTTCCCGTCGATTTCAGCAACATATACCGGCTTCGCGTTGATCTGGACGCAGACGTCCTCCTGGCTCTCATTCAAAGCCTCAAGGCTGGTTTGGCCCGTCACGGACGAATACTCCCGGAATGCGGCCTGAAGGATGGAGTGAACTTCCTGGGTGTCTGCCGGATCTGCGCGGCGGACAATGAAAGAGTACAGCATGTTTTCCCTCCGTCAGCCCATCAGCCGTACCATGACGGCCTTTTGCGCATGCAGGCGGTTCTCCGCCTCGTCGAACACCACGGACTGCGGTCCGTCGATGACCTCGGCGGAAACTTCATATCCCCTGTAGGCCGGCAGACAGTGCATGAAAATGGCGTCCGGCTTTGCATGGGCCATCAGGGCCGCATCGACACCGAATCCGAAGAACTGCTTCACGCGTTCCGCCTTTCCGGCCTCCATGCCCATGCTCACCCAGGTGTCGGTGTATACGACATCCGCCTGCTTCACGGCTTCCTGCGGTGAAGCTGTGAGGAAGACGGACCCCCCGGAGGCGGCTGCCGCCTCTATGGCGCAGGCAATGCTGCCGGCATCGCATTCGAATCCCGCTGGCGTTGCGGCCGCGATGTGCATGCCCATTTTCGCACATCCAATCAGCAAGGAGTTCGCGACATTGTTGCCGTCCCCCACATAGGCTATTTTCAAGCCCTTCAGGGTTTTCTTATGCTCGCGGATCGTCTGCAGGTCGGCCAGAACCTGGCATGGGTGCTGCAGGTCCGTCAAACCGTTGATGACGGGAATCGAACCGCAGCGCGCAAGGTCTTCGGCATCGGATTGCCTGAATGTCCGGATCATGATTCCGTCCAGATAGCGCGACAGTGTCCTGGCGGTATCGGCGACCGTTTCACCACGGCCCAGCTGTATGTCGTTTGCGCTCAGGAACAGCGGGTACCCGCCGAGCTGCACCATGCCGACCTCGAATGAGACACGGGTGCGCGTGGATGATTTCATGAAAATCAGCCCAAGCGTTTTTCCCTGCAGGAAATGATCATGGCGGATGCCATTCTTGACCTCGTATTTCAGCTTGTCGGCAAGATCCAGGGTTTCAAGCATTTCTGCGGGGGACCAGTCGCTCAGGCAAAGAAGATGCTTCATGAAATCACCTCATATTCAGCAAATGGGACAAAAAAAGAATATGCATGATTATACACTATCATGCATAAAAATGCAAATAACTCTTCCAAAGAATGAATTTTATGGCAGCATGCCACTTGCAGGCACCCTTTTTTCTGTATATAATGAATTGCCCGTCCGCTTGCACTTATCACCCGGACGTCGCACCTGATAATACTCGGGAGGTGACCCATGGCAGATTTTTGGGATTCGGAAGAACTCCTCGGCAAATTCGTGAAAAATACCCGGGAAGAGATCCATATCAAGAAAGTGACGAAGAATACGCGGGAATACGTGGATATTCGCACGTTCTGGTTTGACAGCGCGGCGGATGAATTCAAACCCAGCCAGAAGGGCGTTGCGATTCCGCTCGAATTCGCGGCGGAACTGAAGTCCATCCTGGATCTGCTGGACCAGTGACCCGGAGGGAATCCGCAGGCGGTCCGGGAATTGCATCCCAGGTCGCGCATCATCCGATTTGCCGCGTCGGCACACAATGAACGCTTTGCCGCACCGGCACACAATGAATGCCTTGCCGCACCGGCACACAATGAATGCCTTGCCGCACCGGCACACAATGAATGCTTTGCCGCACGGAGTTCCGAACAGCATTGTCGTTTCATGAAAATACCCATATCGCTTATGCGCAACGCACACACGATGCGAATACGGCGAGGCCGTAATCGCAAACCCATCAGCCTGTCTTTTCATGAGGGACCCTGCAGCATGCGGTCGTGCCGTCTGCCGCAGGGTTCTGTTTCTTTACGGGTGCAGGAACGGCATCAGGCGCGGACAACCGCTGCGAAACCACGCAACCCTCTCTAGAGGCCGGTTTCAGATCAATGGCGGACGAAAAATATGTGGACAGTTTGTAAACAATGACTGAAAGGGCAACATATATTTGTGGAACATAAAAAACGTGGTGTATAATGTATCAGACCATGTTGATCGATAGGGAGGACACATTCGTGGCATACAAAGTGTTTCAAACGGTCGTCATGCGCATCCGCGACACGATGGGCAACGAGTTCGGTATTACGGACGGAACCGGCACCATCATTGCAGGCACATCCGAGGAAGAAATCGGGACGGTTTCCGACATGTGCGTCGACTTCATCGCCGCCAACCAGCAGGCCTCGGAGAAAAACGGCTTCGTGCTCAAGAAGATAGAGATTGGCGGGCGCCTGGATTTTGTCCTGTATTTGCAGAGCGATCATCCGGACCGACGCAAGCATGCGGAGCTCATCGCCATCAGCCTTGAAAACGCGAAGCTGTATTTTGACGAGAAGTATGACCGTGGCAATTTCATGAAAAACGTGCTGCTTGGGAATATCCTTCCGGGAGACATCACCATCCGTGCAAAGGAACTGCGGGTCAAGAACGAGTGCAGGCGCGTCGTCTTCCTCATCCGCACGGACAAGACAAGGGAACTGTACGCCTACAATGTCATCCAGAGCCTTTTCCCCAACAACGCCAGGGATTACGTGGTGCTACTGGACGATCAGAACACCGTTCTCATCAAGGAACTGAAGGAAAGCGAAGACAGCGGTGAAATTTTCAAGAAGGCACGCGTCATCATTGACACCCTGTCCAGCGAATTGATGATCAAGGCCAGCATCGGCATCGGAACGGAAGCGGAGAGCCTTCGCGAAGTGGCCCGCTCCTACAAGGATGGCCAGACCGCCCTGAAAATCGGCCAGATTTTCGAAAACGACAAGAACATCGTCGATTACAACCACCTTGGCATCGGGCGTCTCATCTACCAGCTCCCGACCACCCTCTGCCGCCTGTTCATGAACGAGGTGTTCAAAGAGGGCGTCTTCGAGACAATCGACAATGAAACCATGAACACGATCACGAAATTCTTTGAAAACAACCTGAACGTGAGTGAAACGTCCCGACAATTGTTCATCCACCGGAACACGCTTGTCTACAGGTTGGACAAGATACAGAAGATAACAGGGATGGACCTGCGCCGTTTTGATGACGCCATCTATTTCAAGGTGGCCATGATGGTGAAGAAATACCTGGACGATGCATCCAGATGAAAGTGCCGTCTGAAATACCACGGGGGAAGCATGATCCGTTTCATAGATGTGACCAAGGTATATGTTAACGGCGTGGTCGGACTGGCCGAGGCCAACCTGCACATAGCCAAGGGCGAATTCGCCTTCATCGTCGGAGAGAGCGGTTCCGGCAAGTCAACCATGCTCAAGCTGATCACCCGGGAGGAAACGCCGAACGCAGGCGAGGTCCATGTCAACGGATACAGCGTTCATTCCATGGCCCGCTGGGAAGTGCCGCTGCTCCGGCGCAGTCTTGGAATGGTTTTTCAAGACTTTCGCCTCCTGCCGAACCGCACGGCCTATGAAAATGTCGCCTTTGCCATGCAGATGGTGGAAGCCCTCCCGCGGGAAATCCGCCGGCAGGTTCCCCTGGCTCTCGGACTGGTCGGCCTCGCCAAAAAGGCCAGGTCGTACCCTTCGCAGCTTTCAGGCGGAGAACAGCAGAGGGTCGTCCTTGCCCGCGCCCTTGTGAACAATCCGGCCGTGCTGATTGCCGATGAGCCGACAGGCAACCTGGATCCGAAAACTTCATGGGAAATCATGAACCTCCTGGACGAGGTCAACCAGAGGGGAACCACGGTACTCGTCGCGACGCACGAGAAATACATCGTGGACGCCATGAAGAAGCGAGTTATTTCCCTTGAACGCGGCACCATCATCTCCGATGCGGAGAAAGGCCATTACGAGCATGAAGATTAGAACGATGCGGCTGCTCTCACGGGAAGGCATATCCAATGTGGTCAGGAACAAGCTGATGTCCCTCGCATCCATGGGCACCGTCATCATTGCGCTGCTCCTCCTCGGGCTGGTCCTCCTGGTCGCCATCAATGTCAAAAGCAATATGGAACAGGTGCGCAAGGAACTGGAAGTCCTGGTGTTCCTCAACATCGACATAAACGACATGGACCGCGAAGGCATCAAGGCTTTCATCGTTGAACGCGAAGCTGCCGGGGAGGTGGCCTCCTGGACGTACGAAAGCAAGGAAGATGCCTATCTGAACCTTGAGGAATCCTTTTCGGATCCAGCCCTACTGAAGGGGATGACGGCGGAACAGATGGCCGAATCGTTCACGATCCGCCTGTCGGATCCGGAAAACGGCACTCAGTTCATAGAGCCTCTCTCCATGCTGGCCGGCATCCAGCCGGAACCTGACGGCATCAATTATCCTCAGCAGACGCTTGAGCGGATTACGGGGTTCGCGGACATCCTCAATTCGATTACCCTTGCGCTGATGGGAATCATGCTTGTCATCTCCGTGTTCATCATCAGCAACACCATCAGGCTCACAGTCTTTGCCCGCCGCAAGGAAATCGAGATCATGCGCCATGTCGGGGCCCTGGACAGCTTCATCCGCATGCCCTTCTTCGTGGAAGGCATCGTGATTGGCATCTTGAGCGCGTCGGTCGCCTCCCTTCTCACATGGAAGGGATACGGCTGGATTTACGACACCCTCAACATCATGCTGAAGGATCTTGGTTTCGGCATGTTCAGCCTTCTGCCCTTCGATCCGATGGCCATGCGCGTCGTCCTCCTGTATTTCATCATCGGGACAGCCATTGGGGGAACCGGCAGCCTGATTTCCGTGCGAAAACACTTGAATGTATGATATCCGGAGAGTATAATAATCTCGCATTGCTGCCTGTCATGACAGGTGGCTGCCTGTTCCATTTTGTCTGCGGCTTGTAAAATAATTGTCCGGCCGCATGCCACGGGAACGAAACAGGAGGCAAATCCATGAATCAAAAGATTACGGCGTGTCTGCTGGCCATCGCCTTGCTATCGGTATTTTCCATCGAAGCATTGGCCGCCCCCAGCCTCACGGATGCCCAAAAGAAGCAGAAGGAATTGCAAGGCAAGATCAGCAGTGTCATTTCGAAGAAGAAAGAGGCCAACAAGGCCCTGATTACCAATAAGCAAAAACGGGCTGAAATTGTCAGGAACCTTGAGGAAATGGGTTTTGAAAAACTGGCCATTGAAGAAAAGCTGGCCCAGATCGATTCGGCCATCGATACCCTGACGGAAGCCATCTCCCTGTCGGAAAAGGAATATGACGCGGAGCTGGCCTTGTTCCAGGAGCGCATCGTGGTGATGTACCAGCGTTCCAA
>CAZFWQ010000086.1:0-805 GCA_964522755.1 uncultured Oscillospiraceae bacterium
TTAGCATCGGCGCCGTTGGCGTGCTTCAGTTCGAAGTGCTGGAGCATCGGCTGAAAAACGAATACGGCGTGGAACTGCGCATGACGCAGCTGCCGTTCCGGTTCGCCCGGTGGATGACTGAGACGCCAAAACCGCCGAACGAACTGAACCTGACCTCATCCACGCTTCCGACGGAAGATCGCCGGGGGGATTTTGTCCTGCTGTTTGAAAACGAATGGTCCATAAACTGGGCCTTGGACAAGAACAAAGGCTTGAAACTGAGAGACATGTCCTGAAAAAAAGACCCCTTCATCTGCGTGACTAAAAAAACCGGTCACGCAAATAAAGGGGTATTGTCTTTCATGGTGCTTATTCCTGAGGAATGACAAAACCAAGGACCAGATACAGGATGGTGGCCGGAACAAAGGCCGTGATAAATGTTCCCACTACCCATAACACGCGGACAACAGTGGGATCTATCGCGAGATACTCTGCAAGGCCGCCGCAAACGCCCATAATCTGCCGGTTTGTTCGGGATAGTGTCAATTTTTTTCCTTCCATCTTAACCACTCCTTTCCGATAACCTTGTTACGCAGTACTTCATCCGATTGTCTGATGCCATGGAAAGCCGCCGCAAGTCACAGCCTGTACACATCGGAAGAGGGCAGGACATCAATGCCGTTTACCTTCAGCGTTTCGATGGCGAATGCCGGATCCTCCACGCGAAGGATGACCATGGCCCTGCCGGAAGACTTGTTGCCAATGAAGGCGTACATGTATTCGATATCCACTTTTGCCTGTTCAAGCGCGGACAGGGCAGAAGCCA
>CAZFWQ010000086.1:815-12111 GCA_964522755.1 uncultured Oscillospiraceae bacterium
TGCCGATGACGTCCGTGGTTCCAACAGTGAAACCATTTTCATCCAACGCGCGGACTGCTTTGTCCGGTTTGTTCACAATCAACCGCAAGATGCCGAAATCCGTGGTGTCTGCAATTGAAAGGGCGCTGATGTCAATGTCATTGTCGCCCATGACCTTCGCCACTTCCGCAAGGCGACCCGATTTGTTCTCCAGAAACACAGAAACCTGCTTGAGAATCATACACCCACCTCATTCCGAAAAACTCACCGTACTGAATGTATCTTACCACAGGTTGAGGTTGGAAAACATAGGTGATAAGGTTCTAAAATGCCAATTTCTGATTATTGAATGCCAATGGAAGAGCCTTGGCGTGATGAAACGCATGGGCAGCTTGACAGGCGGAAAATCAATGCGATCCTGAGTATATTCGCATTCCGGGGAAGACCGGACAAGCAAGGCGGCTGTCATTTTCATAACAGCCGCCTTCCATAAACCATATTGGCGCTGACTGCTGCCTTTCGCCTCACTGGCGGCAGCAATTCCCGGCCTGCATCTTTCATCCGAGGCGCTGACTGCTGCCCTGCACCTCACTGGCGGCAGCAATTCCCGGCCTGCATCTTTCATCCAAGGCGCTGACTGCCGCCCTGTGCCTCACTGGCGGCGGCAGTTCCCGGCCTGCATCTTTGGCGGATGTCCCTTTCACCTTATTGGCAGCAGCAGGCTCTGTCCAGAGTAGATGGTACCGTCCTTCAAATCGTTCATCCGCATCACATCCGCAATGTAGTTCCGGATATCACCCTTCGTGCTGTGTCCGGCGGCGATATCCCAAAGCGTGTCGCCGGAACTGACAACCAGCAGTTCGGTGCGTTCTTCCGATGCAGTGGATGCGCCTGCCGATATGACGGTTGAAAGAAGGACGATGACAAACCCCAGGATGCCCATCAGAAAGAAAAACCTTTTCCTGTTTTTCAAATGGAGCCGATACGTCATGACACACACCTCCTTGAACATCAGTTCTTTTAATAGCATTATACAAGAACGCACGTTCTCTTGTCAATTCTTTTTCGAACATTTGTTTGACTTTTTTCTATCGTCATTTTATAATGGCCTTGACAGCATGACTCCATCATGCGGAATCAATCAACATTCATACGGGGGTTGGACCATGCGTCACCGTGATTTGGTAAAGCAACAGAAAATACTGGATTTCATGAACCGGCATCTGCTGGAAAAGGGATATCCCCCCTCCGTGCGGGAAATCTGCGAGGCGGTCGGGTTCAAGTCCACCTCTTCCGTCCATGCATATCTGAAGTGGCTGGAAGAAGAGGGACAGATCCAGAAAGACGTGGACAAGCCCCGCGCCTTGCGCATCATGGAGGAAGGCACGCGTTCCATGGAAGGCTACATTGCCAACCAGGAAATTGAAAACATACCTGTCCTGGGGCGCATCACTGCCGGACAACCCATCCTGGCCGTGGAAAATATTGAAGACACCTTTCCAGTGCCGGTGCAGTATCTGGAAAACTCCACTGTTTTCATGCTGAAAGTCAGAGGAGACAGCATGGTGGACGCCGGTATCCTTGATGGAGATTTCATCATGGTGAAACAGCAGGCCACCGCGGTCAACGGTGACATCGTCGCGGCCCTGATCGGTGAAGAGGCAACGGTGAAAAGGTTTTTCAAGGACCGGACCGTCATACGCCTGCAGCCTGAAAATCCGGCCTTCGAACCCATCCTTTGCCCTGACGGCGTGACCATCCTGGGCAAGGTAATCGGTTTGTTCCGGAAGTTCTGATTCTGTCGGCAAGCATACGTCGGATGCCGTTCAATCATACTGGCATGGCTGCAAGAAGCTGCAATATAATATGCCGGATGCCGTTCAATCATGCTGACATGGCTGTAAGAAGCTGCAACATGAAGTGCTGATTATTTGGCTTGCTACCTCATCCAACATTCAGGTGAATATTTTCTGGTACATCACCACATCCAGCAATCTGCCAAATTTTTGCCCGACATCCCGCAAATGGGCGCATTTTTCATATCCGCATTTCTCGAACAGCCGGATGCTGGAAGCGTTCTCCCCGCAGATGACGGACAGGAGCGTGTGGACACCCGCTTTCCCCGCCCGTTTCTCCATCATTTTCAATGCCATGGTGCCAATGCCTTTTCCAGTGTATTCAGCCTTCAGATACAGGGTAACTTCAGACGAGCACTTATATGCTTCACGTTTTTTATACGGCGCGAAGTAAATATATCCGGCAATCGCATGATCCTGCAGGATGACCCAGGATTCGGAGAGATATTCCGGATCATGCCCCATCAGCATTTCCGTCATTTCGGCATCCGTGCGCGGCTCGTAGTGGAAAGTCGCTGTGCTGGAGAGGACATAACCATTGTAAATGTCTCGCAGAATCGGGATATGATATTCGTTGACCGGTTCATAAGAAATGCCCATCATAACCTCCGCATGGCAAGGTATCTGCTTTCCAACCCATTATAGGCACTTCCGCCGGCAACAGCAATGACTGGACTTTCAATGTTCGTCATCTTTCAATGTTCGTCATCATTGTTTGTTGGTTAATTCTCAATGCAAGTGCACCAGCAGTGTAAGAAGTGGCAGTTGCTTTGAAAGTCTACGATCTTTTTTTGTTGTCCATCAATGATTTCCACGCCGCAATAATGGAATCAGCCGGACAGATACAACCGAGGCTCCGGCAAAAAGCACTGCATCCTTTACAAGGAACGGGAGCATCCCTTTTGCAATATCAGCAAGATGAACGGTCTTTGCCAGATAAAATGCCTGTATACCGTACATATACAGGATCCCGACTGAGTAGATGACAATCAGTCCCGCCAATGCGCTCGCCAGCACCCGTAAAAAACCCGGCCTGGCATGGCTGCCGACCAGCCATCCGGCCAACCAGGCACTGAGCGCAAATCCAATCAGGAATCCGAAAGTTGGCTTGAACACATAAAGAATCCCGGCTGAACCTCCTGCAAAAACGGGAATTCCGATGAGTCCGAGCATAAGATATGCAAATTGGGAAAAAAGTCCCAGGACGGGACCCAGAAGAAGCCCGGAAAGAATGGCGAAAAAAGGCTGAAAGGTCAGGGGCACCAGCGGGAACTGGATACGCAGGCTTGCTCCCGCGATCATCAGTCCGCTGAAAAGGCCCGCCAGTATGATGTCCCTGGTATTGAATCTTCTCTTTGCCATTGACGCTTTCCATTCCTTTACAAAGTGGCGGTAAACATTGAAGCAACATGCATGTCTTCCGGCAGCGGGTTTCCGCCGACGAGTCGGAGGAAAAAAACAGGACTGATGTCCGTGTCCGGAACCTCAGCCCTGTCATCCTAGCAAACAAGTGATTTATTGTCAACAAAATATACATATAAGTTTACAATTCATTTATCGGTTCCTTTATCGGTTCCTTTATCGGTTCTTATATCGGTTCATTTATCGATTCCCTTATCTGTTCAATTATCGGTTCATTTATCGATTCTTATATCGATTCCTTTATCTGTTCATTTATCTGTTCATTCATCGGTTCCTTTATCGGTTCCTTTATCGATTCCTTTATCGATCTGGCCCGTCCGTTTCGTCATCCTTCCCCTCAGCGCGCCAGGGCGGCCAATGTCTTGAAGTCGGCGGCAAGAGATTTGTAAAGACTGCCATACAACTTGTGATAGCCGTCGTAGACAGGTTTGACGGACGGATCGCCGGATTGCCTGGTCAACACGCCGATGGTGGCGTCGCACGCTTCCGGAACGCTTTTGTACACGCCCGTTCCGACGCCGGCCAGCAGCGCCACGCCAAGTGCCGGTCCTTCACTGGAATTGACCGTTTGAATTTCAGCACCGAATACATCGGCCTGCATCTGCCGCCACAGCGGACTCTTTCCACCGCCGCCGGACGCGCGGACCTCCCCGACGGGGACGCCCATGTCCTTGATGATTTCCAGGCAGTCGCGCAGGGAGAACACCACTCCCTCCATTACGGCACGAAGCATGTCGCGTTTCGTGTGCGTTGCGGAAAGGCCGAAGAAAACACCGCGGCAGTCGGCATCCAGATGCGGCGTGCGTTCGCCCATCAGGTAAGGCAGGTAGAGAAGGCCATTCGCACCGGGTGGCACCTGTGCGGCTTCCCTGTCCATCAGCTGGTAGGGATCCACGCCCATGGCGGCAGCCGTGCCCATTTCATCCCGGCAGAACTGGTTGCGGAACCATTGGAGCGATAACCCGGCACCCTGGGTGACACCCATGATGTGCCACGTATTGGGAACCGCGTGGCAGAACGTGTGGACACGACCGTTCGGATCAATGGTCACTGTGTCCGAATGGGCAAAAACAACGCCCGAGGTGCCTATCGTGGAGGAAATGACGCCGGCGCGGACGATGCCGTTCCCAACCGCTCCCGCAGCCTGATCGCCGCCGCCGCCCGCGACAGGGGTTCCCTGCGCAAGGCCGGTGAGTGCTGCCGCCTCGTGGTGCACCGTGCCGGACACTTCGAAAGATTCATACACCTTGCCAAGCATGTCTTCACGAAGCCCCAGTTTCTGCAGGACTTCCCCGCTCCATCTGCGTTTGGGCACGTCGAGGAACTGCATGCCGCTCGCATCCGAGACCTCGGTGGCGAATTCGCCGGTGAGCTTATAACGGATATAGTCTTTTGGCAAAAGGATTTTGGCCACTTTATCGAATAATTCAGGCTCGTTGTTCTTCACCCACAGCGCCTTGGAAGCCGTGAAGCCGGTGAGCGCAGGGTTGGCGGTAATCTCGATGAGCCTTTTCGCACCGACCTTTTCAGTGATCTCGGCGCATTCCGCCGTCGTCCGCTGATCGCACCAGATGATGGACCTGCGGAGCACCGCGCCGTCCCGGTCCAGCAGGACGAGGCCGTGCATTTGGCCCGAGAGGCCGATCCCCTTGATTTCCTTCGCATCCGCACCGCTCTTGCGCAGCACGTTTGACACGGAAACACGGGTGGCACGCCACCAATCTTCCGGGTCCTGCTCCGCCCAGCCGTTTTTAGGCTGATAAAGCGGATATTCCTGTGTATCGCTTGCTACGGTCCTTCCCTGGTAATCAAAAAGGACGGTCTTTGTTCCCGATGTGCCGATATCAATACCCAGCAAGTACGCCATAAAAATCCTCCCGCGATCATCAGATGACCCGAAACCATGATGGAAAAGGGGCTGCCCCTTATGAGACAACCCCCTGCTGGTCGGAGTGACATGATTTGAACATGCGACCTCCTGGTCCCGAACCAGGCGCGCTACCAACTGCGCTACACCCCGCTGACGCGCTTGATTTCTGCGCTTTTCCATAGTAGCACAGTCGCTATTGCGATGCAAGCGGGATCGGGGAATAAGTGTTCCGGTGTGTTTCTGGGTGTTCCTGCGTTTTCCGACGTATTCTGGCATTTTCCGGCGTGTTTCGGTGTGTTTCGGCGTGTTTCGGTGTGTTTCGGGAAATTCAAGGAAAATACGGAGGGGAATTCACCGGGGATTACGCGGAGCATGAATAGGGGAATACGCGGCATTTGCCGCTTATTCCTCAAGATCCTTGCCGGCTTTGCCAGCATTCTTTCCCCTTGCGCATCCCGGACCTGACAGGATGCTGTTTCCCCCCGACTGCGGCATCACCCTGATTTGGGTCCCGATGCGCTCTTTCAGGGCGGACACGTGCGATATGACGCCTATCAGCTTTCCATCCTGCCGCAGACCCGCCAGCGTCTCGAGCGCAGTGCCGAGTGCCTCTTCGTCCAGTGTTCCGAAACCCTCGTCAAGAAACAGGGAATCGACGCGCACTTTCCTGCTGGCCATGCGTGACAAGCCAAGGGCAAGGGAAAGGCTGACGATGAATGATTCGCCGCCGGACAGGTTCTTTGTCGAACGGGTTTCCCCTGCCTGGTAATTGTCGATGACGCAGAGCTCCAGGGGCTGGGCGGGATCCCTGACAAGCAGGTATCTGTCGGACAGCTTCCGCAACTGGAGGTTGGCATGGCTTATCATGATGTCAAAGGTCAGACCCTGTGCGAAGTTCCTGTATTTTTTCCCGTCGGCGGACCCGATCAGTCCATGAAGCAGTTCCCAGCGTGAACACTCGCGCTTTTGCGCGTCGATCGCAGATGCGCGTTCCCGCAGCCTGTCTTTCACGACCGCGTTGTCCGTCAGCTTTTGCCGCATGGCGCCGATCTCCTGCTGAAGGGTCTTCCGGCTTTCGGCCAGGTCCGCTTCGGCTTGGATCAGCTCGGACCGGGGCATATCGGTCATATTCTTCATATGTTCTGATTCCCGCCGCTTTTCCGTATCCGCCAGCTTCGATGACAAGCCGGCGTTTTCATCTGAAAGCGCTTTGGCTGTCTCCATCAAGGATTTGCGCTTCTCTTCCGGCAGGCATGCGGCAATAAAACGTTCCTCATCCGCAAAATCCGAATGTGAGAGCCGACCCCGAAATGCATCTTCTGCGGCGTTCATCCGGACTCCGCGTGCCAGCAGCGATTTTGACAGCGCATCCATCCTGGCCTTCAACGTGTCGAGTTCCAGCAATGACGCGCCGTGTTCCAGGCGAATTTCCTCAAGGGCCGCACCGGCGCCCTCAATGCCTTTGGAGAGCATCAACTCGACATCGTCGGGATTTTCGTCACCGAGCAGTTCTCCCCGTTCACGCACCAGGGCGTCCTGAAAACCCTGCAATTCACATTGCAGGTTCCGTTGCTTCCTGACCTCATCATCCGTTTTTAGAATCTGTTCCGCCTGGTGGCTTACGCGAATACCCAGTTCAGCAGTTTTACGGATGAGGACCTGTTTTTCTTCCTGCCGTGAAATCCATCGCCCGCGCCGTGCGGACAACTGTTCCTGAATCCGTCCCATGTCCTGCGTTGCGACAGTTTCAAATCCGTAGTCCGCAAGGTCGTTTCCCAGTACGGAAAGCGAGTCTTCAATCCGAATCCGGATGGTTTCCAGTTCATTCTTTTGCCTGTCCAGGAGCATGATGGCCGCATCATTTCCGAACCTGGCCGCCTGAGTGTCGCGTTCAGCCCCCGCATGGGCGTCTCCGGCCTTTTCCACCAAGTTGCGCAGCCTGCCGCACTCTTTTTCCAGTGCCTCTGCGGTTCTGACAACCCTGTCCGCTTCGTCCATCCACGCTTTGTCAGCCTTCTGCATCGCCTCGAATGACGCATCCCATTCCATTCCGGCGTGCGCCATGACAAGCCCTGAACCCGGCGCATCAGGATCCATGCCCGGGCCGCCCGGTCTTAGCATGTCACGGATGCTGACCATCAATGCCTCTTCCCGCGCAATCTTTCCTGCATGATCTTCCAGTGCTGCTTCTGCCTGTTCAATGTCCTTCTCTACCCGGGCCTGCCTGATATTCAGGTCTGAAATGGAATCCTTCAAGTCTTTGAGCCTGATTCTTGCCGCGCCGACCTGCTGCCGGGTCAAGTCGGGCGCCGGGATGCCCCCTTCAGCAAATGGATGTTCCCTTGAACCGCACAGCGGGCATGGCTTGCCATCCTGAAGCTGGTGCCTCGTTTCCGTGAGATCTTCAATCTTTATCAGCAATGACAGCTGTGTTTCCAGCAGATCCAGCTCCTTGACGAGTGTCTCCTCCTGCCTGAGAAATTCATGGACCTGCGTCTCCAGGCCTTTATTCTCAATCATGAGCATATCTCTGCGCCTGCCGATTTCATCGAGAGCCATTCCGGATTTCAGGAGGGACGCTTCAGTCTCGATGGCCCTGCCGATCGTGGCTTGCCTGAACGTCAATGCTGTAAGTCGGCCCCGCCATCGGGAAAGATCCGCATCGCCAAGGATCCCGTCCATCTCAATCTGTTTTTGCTTCAAAGCATCCCGGTTTCCATCCAGTCCCCGCTTCAGCTCCTCCTGAATATCCGCCCTGTTCCGCCATGCATGGGCAGTCGCAAGAACCTGTTCCTGAGACTGCTTGACCTCACCATGCCTGGCGGCCGACAATCGGCGCAGGACCCCGAGCGCGTCAATCCGCTCGCGGATTCCCGCGAGATGTTCAACCAGGCTCTCATCGGCTTTCGCATCATCCAGTTCTCCATCCAGGGCTGCAAGCATGCTGCGCAGCCCTTCCAGGTCGGCAGCATCCCGACTGTTCTTCGCCGAAAGTGTCTCAAGAGACCCGGACAGTTCCGCAATGGCAGCGCCGGCTTCCCTGATCGGCACGTCCTTCTCTTTCGCCTTCAGGTCCAGTTCCCTGACCTTGCGCAGGACAGGAAGCATTTGCTGCTGCTGCTCTCTCAGCGCGTGCAGCTTCCCGGCACGCAGGCCCAGGGAGGCTGCAGACATCGCTGCCGCCTTTTCAAGCTGCGGGAGGATCACTACGCATTCATCACGCATGCGCAGGTCATCTTCCTGTTCGCGGCGGATGGCGGCCAGCGAAGCATATTCACCCTGCAGTTCCAGAGCCCGGGCAGCAAGCCGGAGCTTTTCCTGTTCGGGCGCAAAGGCATCCAGCCGAATCTGCCATTCGTCCTTCTGTCGTTTCAACTGAACCAGTTCTTCGTCAAGTCGGGAAACGGCATCGATCCAGGCCACCGACTGATTCATCCGGGCCATCTGCAGGTTCAGTTCCGCATCCCGCACAGCCATCCGGTCAAGGCTGATGCCAAGCTGCAGTTCATCTTCCGCAGCAAGAGGCCGCATGCCTGATATTTCAGCCTCAAGCGTCTCGAGCTTTCTTTTCTCATCGGTATTCCGAGCGTGCACGCCCATTGAAATAAGGCTGTAAATCTCCGTGCCCGTGATCTGTTCCAGAATCGGCGCCCTGTCGTCCGGCGCTGCCTGCAGGAAGGCCGCGAACCCTCCCTGTGCCAGCAGCATTGACCGGGTGAAGCGCTTGAAGTCCATGCCGGTGACTTCCTCGATTTTATCGGCAACCCCGCGAATCTTGGATTCGAATACCATGCCCGAATCAGCGTTCGTGATTTCATGCCTTGGATTCTGCAATTCGGCACCCGGTTTTTTTCTTGCCGTGTTCTGGCCCCAATGACATCGATAACGCCCCGACGGGGTTTCGAACGTCACTTCGGCGAAACAGTCGCCGGTGCGTCGGGACATGATTTCATTCCCGCCCTTCGTGATTTTTCCGAGCCTTGGCGTTTGTCCGTAAAGCGCGAGGCAGACCGCATCGAGAATGGTAGACTTTCCTGCTCCGGTTGGGCCGGTAATGGCAAAAATCCCGTCCGATGCATATGAGGGATGAGTCAGATCGATTTCCCACTCACCAACCAAAGAATTCAAGTTTTTGAACCGAATCTGCAGAATCCGCATCCAGAACCTCCCTACCCACCCACGGCATCCGTTTCATGGATGGATGAAACAATTTCCCGATATGTCTGGCCCAGGCTCGCACACTGTTCTTCCGGCACTTTATTCGCCAGGAGGCAACGGGCGAACACTTCGCCCTGGTCCAGGCCATCGAGGGTTTCCCAGTCGTGGATCTGCCCCAGGACGCGATCGATGACCCGGTTGTTCATTACCCGCAAAATCTCAACCCCTGTTCCTTCAACCAGTGCATCCAGCCGGACGCGCAAGTCCGGCATGATTTCATCACCATCATAAATGACTTCCAGCCAGGTTTGAGAGCCAATCGCCGACAATTCCATGATTCTTCCCGACAATGCCTCCCAATTGCCCTTGACGCATTCAAGATGCTGAAAAACAGGCACCTCCATCATGCGGATATCTGCCCGTCTTCCCGAAAACTCGACGACACAGACGCTTTTGTGCTGTTTTGCCTCTCCGAACCCCATGGGAAGGGGAGAACCGCTGTAACGGATGACATGGGACCCCTTCACAGCCTGCGGGACATGAAGGTGACCAAGGGCAAGATAGTCAAATTCCTCCGGAAAGCCTCCGGCATCGACATGTGCCAGGGAACCGACGTACAGCTCGCGTACACCGTCTCCATCCACGGTAAGCCCTCCCTCAGCAAAAAGATGCCCCGTTCCGACCACGGGAATCAAGATGCCAAGTTCACTTCTCTTCTTTTCCGCCAGTGCCGCCACATCCGCATAGTGGCGCGAAATACCCTCCCTCAGCTTCCGTTCCTTGTCCTCCATGCTCTCCCCGGCTTCAACCGCGCGAACATCGCGGTCTCTCAGGTAGGGGACCGCGCAGACAATCAGTTCCGGAATCCCGGCATTGTCACGGAGAATGAGAACCTCCTCTTCGACAGTTCCGGAAGCCGCTCCCAAAACATGGACGTCGAGCATCCGGAGCAATTCGCGCGGCGCGTCGAGAAAGGACGGAGAGTCATGGTTCCCGCCCGTTGCGACGACATGCCGGCACGGAGAGGCGGCCGTCCGCCGCAGGAACTGGTAATACAGCTCCTGGGACCGGGTTCCCGGCGCGATGGTGTCGAAAATGTCTCCGGCGATGATCAGCGTGTCGACCTGTTCCCTCAGGATTGTATCCGAAAGCCAGTTCAGGAAGGCCTCATGTTCGTCATGGCGTTTTCGGCCGTATAAGGTTCGCCCGATGTGCCAGTCCGACGTGTGGAGTATCCTCGTCATGATTCGAATCCTCCGCTTTTGGATGGATGCCGTGCAAAAGTTAATGCATCCACATCATATCCCTTGTGCCATTCATCCGCAAACTGTCCCTGTACCGCATGTATGCCATCCTATCGCAGTCTGTCTCCGACCGATTCGCATTGATGCTCATCCATATCCATTCGCATTGATCCTCATCCATGCCCAATCTCATTGATGCTCATCTATATTTAAACATTTCTATATGTGAATTGACACTTATCTATATTTATTATATATTCAGCATATGATCAGGGAGGATCTTCCACCCTGTTTGTGTGTGCACGCGTGCATGCATGCGCCGAATTTCCGACATGGCGGCAATCAGGAGATGATGCGATGGCAGACGACAAACACGCACATGGCCATACAACTGAAGAACACAAGCACGACGCCACCGTGTTGTCCGGAAAGACAATCCTGTGGGTGACCTCGCTCAACGCGCTCATCACCGCTGCGGAAATCGTCGACATCCTGATGCAGTCATCCGCCGTATTGGATTACGACGCCATCGCAAAAGACGTGGAGGCCTTCCCGGAAGTGAACAACATCCACCATGTGCACTCCTGGATGGGAAACGAGAAAACGGTTTATTTCGAAGCGCATGTGGACATGGTGGACATGACCCTTTGCGAAGCGGACATCATACTCGGCCGCATCGAGTCCCTGCTGAAGGACAAATACGACATCAGCCATACGACGCTGCAGGCGGAAACTGACAAATGCCATGACAAAAGCCTCATCAGGAC
>CAZFWQ010000087.1:0-8503 GCA_964522755.1 uncultured Oscillospiraceae bacterium
ACTCACAGGCTGCGACAATGCCCCGATCGTTCAGTTCACTGAGCAGCACGCAGGGGGAGACGCCCAGCTCCTGTTCAATTTCTATCCAGCACCTGAGTGCGATGCTGTCCATCTGATAGTCCGAGATGATATCGTCTATCGCCATCCCCACCTTACTGAGCATATCCACTTTATCGTCCGGAACGCCGGTCCAGTTTGTATACCGGAGCAAGCTTTCCCGTTTCTGCGCAAACTTTTCCGTATTGGTTTTCACGCCTTTCACACGCATGAAAAGCTCTGAAAGATCGAGCGCTTCGGTGGTGATGCCATACCGCTGCAAGGTCAGTTCGTCAAACCGCACGGTTTTGAACGCCGTGGTCCTGGCCCCGATTGCGCCGACCGTGAACCGCTTCATTTTTTTGACGACACGGCAGGTGCCCGCAAACTGAAGAACCTGTCGCGCAAAAACATCCGAAGCGGGATGCACGGTCTGGGCATCAAAAACCGTATAGGGAAGCTTGTACTGATAAAAGACATCCATGATGGAAAACTTCCCGCAGAAGGCGTCCCGGCGGTGTTCAAAATCCATTTTCCCAATTTCATCCGGATAAGCCTGGATGAGGATTGGGACACCGCAGTCCTGCAGGGCAGCAATGGCGCCATTCTCATCGCCAAAATTCGGAAGTGACAGGATGACCCCGTCATACTCGTCTTTGTGTTCCTTTAGAAAAGCCGCATATTTTCGGCCTTCCTCAACGGTTTCCACCGCTCCGTACCGGGTAGTGCCCTCTTCCATCATAAGCACGGCGCAACCCTGTTTCTCAACGGCTTCCTTTACCTGGCTCCGCGCCTCGGCGATCAGGGAACCCGGGAAAAATCCACGATTTCCAAAAAAGAGTGCAAATGTCATCTGCTTCATCAAGGTTTCCTTTCATCGGATGGCGTCAATCGGACGTGTGCCATCGCTAAACACGGCGTATGCGGCTATAATGAATGTATTGCGCGTTACTGGCGCATCTGTATTCTATCGTTGTTTGGCTTTGCGGACAAGGACCAAGTGTGGTCGGACGATTGCAGCAGGCAACAGGCAAGGTATTTGCACATACGACAGATGTCAAGCAAGATAAGACAAGTGCGACAAATGTCAAGCAGAATAGAATCATGTGTGGCAGGATTACCTGCGAAAAAATCTTGAAGGGAGCACGCCATGGATTTTTCCAATAGAAAAGCCTTTCTCTGCGACATGGATGGCGTCATCTATCATGGAAACCGCCTGCTTGACGGTGCCATGGAATTTGTAGCGTGGCTGAAGCGAACAGAAAAGCGTTTCCTGTTCCTGACCAATAGCAGCGAGCGCTCCCCCCGTGAATTGTCGCAAAAACTGGCACGATTGGGAATAGAGGTGCCAGAAGGGAATTTTTACACCAGTGCGCTTGCCACCGCAGCCTTCGTATCCTCGCAGATACCGGGCGGAAGCGCCTATGTCATCGGAGATGCAGGCCTTGTAAAGGCTCTTTACGACGTCGGATTTTCCATGAACGACGTGAATCCGGACTATGTCATTGTCGGTGAAACCCGTTCCTACGGTTATGAGCGCATCACCCGCGCCATACAACTCGTCCTGCGCGGTGCCCGCCTGGTCGGGACAAATCCGGATCTGACGGGGCCCTCGGAAGAAGGAATCGTTCCAGCCACCCGCGCACTGATTTCACCCATCGAATTGGCGACCGGCCGCTCCGCCTACTTCATCGGCAAGCCAAATCCACTCATCATGCGCAATGCATTGCGCACCCTGGGGGTCAGGCGGGAGGAAGCCGTGATCATCGGAGACCGCATGGACACGGACATCATCGCGGGCATCGAGTCTGAGATCGAAACCATCCTGGTGCTGAGCGGCGTTACCCGGCGCGAAGACATCGAACATTTTCCCTATCGGCCCGATCATGTTCTGGACGGTGTCGGAGATATTGTGACCGGAAGCGTTTCACTCGTTCATCCCGCCCCATTCAACCAACGTGAAGCCTGACCGGAGGAGTGAGCCGCATGACTGCGATAGGGATCGATATCGGAACAACAACCCTCTCCGGCGTGTTCATCAATCTGGAAAATGGAGAAGTGCTGCACGCCATCACCCAAAAGAACAAAGGTGCAGCAGGCATAAGTGGCCTGAATCTTCACGAACAGGATGCGGAGGCCATTTTCATTCAGGTGCTGGGCATCATCCAGGAGTTCGAAAGCATGAATGTGCCTATTTCCTGCATCGGTCTGACAGGGCAAATGCATGGCATTCTTTATGCGGACCTCCATGGAAATGCGGTGAGCCCGCTGTATACCTGGCAGGATGAGAGCGGCAGCCAGCCTGTCCCATCAACTGGCGAACCTTATGCGCAACTGGCGGGAAGACTTGCGGGGGAAGCGCTTTCAAGCGGTTACGGCATTGTCACGCACTTTGTGAAAACGCGCATGGGCCAGGTCCCGGAAAACGCCTCTCACCTATGCACGATCGGAGATTATGTGGCAGCACGCCTATGCGGAAAGGCACGGGTCCCGATGCATCCGACAAACGCGGGAAGCCTGGGCCTCTACGATGCCGTCCGACGCGGATTCGACCCGGAAAAGCTTGATGCATTGGGCATCCACCCCTCCATCCTGCCGGAAATCGCGGTAGATTTCGGGATTGCCGGCCATACGCATCACGGCATACCAGTTTCGGTTGCCATAGGCGACAATCAGGCTTCCGTGGCAGGATCCCTTCAGGACAGCGAACGGCAGATCCTGGTGAACCTCGGAACAGGGGGACAGATTTCCGTAGTCGTGCCTTCCGAAGACGGAGGTGGGACTGCTTCGTCACAAGGAACCCGGCCAGGATCCGTGCGCCCTTACTTTGACGGAAAATCCCTCCTGGTAGGCAGCACGCTGTGCGGCGGACATGCCTATGCCATTCTGGAGCACTTTTTCCGGAGCGTCGTCGAACTGGCGGTCGGCGGACCGGTGGATCCGCTGTATCCCAAAATGGAACAATGTGTTCTGGATGCATTCTCCAAAGATGCGTCGCCCAGGGATTCGCATCAACAAGAGGCCCTTTCCAATCAACATGAGGCGCTTTCCGCAAATACGCAGTTCAACGGCTCAAGGGAACATCCGGAGCGGCATGGCGGCATTTTCAACATAACAGAACAGAACTTCACAGTGCAGAATATAATCCTCGCGATTTTGGACGGCATTGCAGAAGAGTTGTTCGCAGCTTACAAGGCGTTCGATTGCCATGCAGACCATCATCCGTCACAGCTCATTGCCTCCGGAAACGGCATCCGGAAAAACACGGCCATGCAGCAGGCGATGCAGAAGAAATTCGGGCTGCCCCTCCTGATATGCCGGCACGACGAGGAAGCGTCCTATGGCGCCGCCCTATTTGCCGGCGTCTGCGCCAACTGCTTTCCATCGCTGAAACAGGCGCAATCGATCATCAGATACAATTAAGGGGAGACTTGGTTCATGCGATTGGATTTGCAGATTGGATCTGCGTCAACCAGGCCAGGGGATAATCATCGTGTTCTCCTGTTTCGCAAACGGTGTCAACCCCGGTATCGGCGGACCCGACCCTGTCCGGGCTTCTCCCCGGAAAGCTGAGAACCTGTGCATTGTCGCCTGTCGGGGGCGAGGTGAACGTGGATGCATTGAAGATATTCGGGATGAACACATCCCGGCGTTGAGGCCCCGGCTTGAACATCAAGCCGAAATAACGGGCACTGAAATCCTGATTCCGGGAGAAAGAGCGGTATAATGGGAAAACAACTGGTGTTGGCTGAAAAACCGTCCGTGGCAAGGGAACTGGCTCGGGTTCTGGGGTGCGGCAAAGGCGGGAAAGGGTTTCTGGAGGGAACGAATCACATCGTGACTTGGGCGCTGGGACATCTGGTCACTCTGGCGGACCCTGATGCCTATGATGCGAAATACCAGAAATGGGTACTGGAAGATCTGCCGATGATCCCGGAAAAAATGGAACTTGTCGTGATGAAGGAAACCGCAGGCCAGTATGGGATCGTGCGCCAGCTTCTGCACCGACCCGATGTGGACGGACTCATCATCGCCACCGATGCCGGCCGGGAAGGGGAACTGGTTGCCCGGTGGATCATCGCCAAAGCAGTTTTCAAAAAACCGATCCGGCGCCTGTGGATCTCCTCGCAAACAGACAAGGCCATCAAGGAGGGATTCGCAAGCCTGAAGCCCGGAGAAGCGTACGTCAATCTCTACAAGTCCGCCCAGAGCCGGGCGGAAGCCGACTGGCTGGTCGGGCTCAACGTGACCCGGGCACTGACCTGCAAATACAATGCGCAGCTGTCGGCGGGACGGGTTCAGACACCGACCCTGGCGATGGTCGTAGCCCGCGAGGACGAAATCAGCCGCTTCATCCCCCAGGATTACTGGACCATCCAGGCTTTGACCGACGGCATGGTCCTGTTATGGCGGGACAAGAACGGGCAAGCACGTCTGACGGACAAAGCCCGGGCGGAGGCCATATCCAAGGCAGTGACAGGCCAAACCGGCCGCATCACGCAATTGGAGAAAAGTGCAAAGGAAGAACTGCCGCCCCTGGGTTATGACCTTACTTCCCTGCAGATGGACGCCAACAAGAAATACGGCCTTACCGCAAAGCAGACCTCCAATGTCATGCAGCAGCTATACGAGCACCACAAGCTGGTCACATATCCGCGCACGGATTCCAAGCACATCACCAGGGACATTGTCCCCACATTGCCGGAACGACTGAAATGCATAGCCATCGGCCCCTACAAGGATGCCGTGGCGCAACTGCTTCGCGCGGGCGTGAAAACCACGCGGCGGTTTGTCGATGATTCCAAGGTGACAGACCACCATGCCATCATCCCGACCGAGCAGTTTGTGGACCTGAACGGCCTCAAACCTGAAGAGAAGCACATCTACGACCTGATTGTGAAGCGATTCCTCGCCGTGTTGTCCCCCGCATACGAATATGAGCAGACCACCGTTCGCGCCGAAGCGGGCGGGGAAATTTTCCAGGCCAAGGGACGCATGGTCAAATCTTTGGGCTGGCGTGCGATATATAACGAAGCGCCGGCGGACATGGATGCGGACGAAGACGATTCCGAGCAGAATCTGCCCGAGCTGAAAAAAGGCTGCATGCTGCCCATTCGCTCCGTGAAAGTCGTCAACGGCAAGACCAGGCCACCGGCACGCTACAATGAAGCTACCCTGTTGGCCGCCATGGAGCATCCGGGCAAATTCATCGACGACGACCGCCTGCGGGAAGCCATGGATGCCGGAAGCGGGCTGGGAACCCCTGCCACACGGGCGGACATCCTTGAAAAGCTGTTCGACTCCTTCTACATGGAGCGCCGCGGCAAGGAAATCTCTCCGACGGCAAAAGGGAAGCAGCTGATAGAACTGGTGCCGGCCGACCTGAAAAGTCCGGAATTGACCGCTCGCTGGGAGATGATGCTGCTCCGCATCAGCAAGGGGCAGGCGGATTCGCAGAAATTCACGGCCGACATGCGGCTTTACGCGGCGAAACTTGTTTCCGGCGTCATTGCCGATACCGGCACCTACAAGCATGAAAACCTGACAAGGGAAAAGTGCCCCACCTGCGGCAAGTTCATGTTGGAGGTAAATGGCAAGCGGGGGAAAATGCTGGTTTGCGTTGACCGGGAATGCGGAGCGCGAGTGAACCTTACGCAAACATCAAACGCCCGCTGTCCGGAATGCCACAAGAAGATGGAAATGCGCGGGGACGGAGACAACAAGGCCTTTTTCTGCGGATGCGGCTACCGGGAAAAGCTGAGCGCGTTCAAGGAGCGGGTTGGAGATCGGGTTGACAAACGTGAGGTTACCCAGTTCCTGCAAAATCAGGAGGCACCGGACAACATCAACTCGGCCATGGCGGAAGCGCTCAGGCAATGGGGAAAGTGAGCATGAGGTTCAAACTCACATATTGCATTCCCGGATGAAAATCCTGCAGCAAGGCTGATTTTCAGAACATCACACTTTACATACGCTCAATCACAATATTTTCCTTGCTCAGGCAGTATGTGAAACGGGGTTCATCAAGCAGCCGGGGCAGCATTTCGATTAAAGCGGGCTGAGGCAATCGCTCGATCACGAACGTGCCGACTGTTCCTTCGTAATACAGGGAACCTGTTTCAGGGTAACCCTCACCGAAAATGCGAATATTCATCTTTGCCAGTTCCGGGCTTATGACGGAAGGCATTTCCTGATCGTCAACATTCTTTCGCAATACGTATTTTTTCATATCTGTCTCCTCCAACCTCAATGTCAACAAAAGTGAAATCCTTGTTGCATTCCGTCGTTCATTTCTGGAATCGTTCATCTTCAGCTGCTTCCTGCACCTGTTTTTCACACAATTGCCTTTTCGTTTGGATAATATTCTCCTCGTTCGCTTTCAGAAAAGCCAATACCTCCCGTTTGAAATGCGCCCCTTCCATGGGGCCTTTTTTCGTCACGCTGAGTGCCCCTGCCGCATTCGCGACGTGTATCGCCTCCCGGAGCGGCATTCCCTCCAGCAGGCAGGCTAGAAATGCTCCGTCGAAACAATCCCCGGCACCTGTCGCGTCTACTTCTTCAACAGAAAAGGCAGGTTCGAAAAAGTCGTCATCCCCGGCAATGACCCTTATCCCCTTTTTCCCGTTTTTCAGGACAATGAGTCCAATTCCGCCAGATTGAAGTGACCGGAGGGTTTCAGCCATGTCGGAGCTTCCAGTCAATGCCATCAGTTCACTCTCACCTGACAAAAGGATATCGGTTTTTGCCAGAACTTCCTGAAATATGTCCCCGACCTTGCGTTCAGCCAGCAATTCAGGCCTGATATTGGGATCGAATGATATTTTGAGCCCATGCCTTTTTGCCATCCTGACTGCGCAGATGACCGCGTTTCGCAACCGGGGCCCGGCTGACAGGGAGCATCCCATGACATGAAGGCACCGGGCGCCCTTTATCATATCCTCATCGACATCCGCCTCCGTCAGGTACCCTGCGGCGGATTCAGAGAAGTGAAAGATGAAAGAGCGGCTGCCATCCGACAGATAGGTCACAAAGGCAGTGCCGGTCGTATACCGGCTGTCCGCTATGATTCCGGAGATGTCCACCCCGTCGTCCGACAAGCGCTTCATATTGAGCCTTCCGAATGCATCATCACCGACTTTCGCAATGATTGCACTGGAAGCGCCCATTCTGGCTGCCTGATCGATGCAGATGGCCGGTGCCCCGCTTGCGAAAGGCCCCACCAGGCTGCCTGCCGCATCAAACCGCTGGCCGGTTTGCGTCGTCATGATTTCCACAAGTATTTCGCCTACCGCGATAATGTCTGCCATGTGAATGCCGCCTCCCCGGATAACTTTGAAAATGGCCGGTTTTCGTGTTGATCTTGGCAATCCTCAATCATAACGTCTGTATGAATTCAACCAGTTTCCATAATAGATAAAGCGGGCAGGACAACACCCCATCGACATATCCCAGATTGCGCATGGACGTTTTCACCGATACGGGTGGATTGAATTTGATCCGGTACACTCCCAGGCTCTTGGCTTTCACATTGGTTGCCGCTTTCACCTCTATGGGTACAATTTTATCCGTGAACTGCACCACGAAGTCAATCTCCGCCAGATTGCCGCTGGCCCAGTAGAATGGCGTTTCTTCCAGTACTGCAACCAGCTCCTGCAAGCAGAAGTTTTCCGCCATGACGCCTTTGAATTCCTGATAAAGTGCGTCCTCCTCAACGATGGACTTTGCGCTGAGTCCTGCCATTCGGCGAAGCAGCCCCACATCAGGGGAATAAAGTTTGAAGTGCAGATTGTTCACATACGCTTTGAGAGGGATGGAGGGTTTTTCTATCTTGTACACTTTGTAAACCATGCCTGCGTTTTGCAGCCATGTCATGGCATTTTCAAAAGCGCGAGCGCCCGCGCCTTCCCGCAGTAAGCCATAGATGAATTTTCCATTCTCCTTGGCCAACTGATTCGGAATTGAATTCCAGATCATGCTGAGTTTCGGAATGTCCGGTGTTGGGGCATGTTTGGCAAAATCCAGTTCATACAGATTGAGCATGTTCTGCTGAACAGCATCCAGTTCACTGATATCCTTTGTTTCAAGCCAGACAGATACTGCCTCCGGCATGCCTCCGGTAATATAGTAGGTTTTCAGATAATCCTGCAATTTGCCGGTAAACATTTCCGCAAGTGGCTCGGGTCTCAAAATCTCGTTGGCAAGATACTGAACAAGCATATCTTCGCCGTTTGCCAGGAGAAATTCAAGGAAGCTCATCGAATGGAGCGTCATGATATCGACTTTGCCAACGGGATAAGAGGTGGGGCGCGCCAGTGCAATTCCCAATAATGACCCTGCACAGATGATGTGATATTCCGGCACTGATTCATAAAAGTATTTCAGGGCCGTCATCGCTTCGCTGCAAAACTGAATCTCATCAAAAATCAAAAGCGTCTTGCCGGGTCGAATTGCCTTGCCATTGACAATG
>CAZFWQ010000087.1:8513-12100 GCA_964522755.1 uncultured Oscillospiraceae bacterium
CCCAGTTCCAGGATTAGGCGCAGCGGATCAAGATTTTTTTGAAAACGTTCGGATAGTGATTTGTTATTCTCAAAATTGAAGTAAGCGATGTCCTCATACGCCTGTCGCCCAAACTCTTTCAGAATCCAGGTTTTCCCAACCTGTCTCATGCCCTTTATGATAAGCGGCTTTCTGCGAGGTGACTCTTTCCACTTCATGAGCTTATCCACCAGCAGTCTCTTCATGTCCATCCCTTCTCTTATTCAACATATGCCAAATCAATGCGCATAAACATATCTTTCATGCCAATAATATGCTTCTTCTGGATATTTGTCAAGAATATGCGTACAATCGTCCGACTGTTTGACAGGTTTTCCGGCGCAGGATATGATCAGGGAAGTCTGATGGAAAGCCCTTTTGGAAGCGCTATTCTTTTTTAATAAGGACCATTCATACACTTTACGCCATCTAATCCGAAATGGGGAATGATGTGGATATTCATCAAGATTATGGCGTTTCCTTTACACGGAACCCCATTGAGGAAATGCTGTCTGACTTTCATCTCCTGACAGGCATCCGGGTGGCTTTCGTCACGCATGACCTTCGCCATGCCGTCAGTGTTCCTTCGGACATGGCGACATTCTGCAACCTGCTGCGAATGGATCCTGCTGCAATGGACAACTGCCTGGCATGCGACCAGGCCGCCTTTTCCGCCGCGAGGACAACAGGCAGGCTTCAGCTTTATACCTGTCACGCAGGCCTTATCGAGGCCGTTGCCCCGATTCTTGGCAATGGCAGGCTGCTCGGTTTTCTGATGATGGGACAGACAACCGGTGAAGTGCCTTCACGGGCGATGTGGGAAGTCATCGCGGCAAAGTGCGGTACATTCAGGATGAACGCCTCTGAACTGGAATCTTCCTTTTACAATCTCACTGCCTTGCCCATCGAAAAAATCGAAGCCTCCGCCCGGCTGCTGGCCCGGCAGGCGAGCCTCATCCTGCAGTCCGGATGGGTACAGCCCCATGGCATGCCCGTCATGGAAAGGCTGGATGCCCATGTCATGGCGAATATGCAGGAAAACCTGCAGACCCTTCCGCTCAGCCGCGCCCTCGGTCTCAGCGCGTCGAGGCTGACACATGTCGTCAAGGAACAATCCGGAACCAGCGTGACAAGCCGTGTGCGTTTCCTGCGCCTTGAGAAGGCAAAAGAACTGCTTGAACGCACCGCTCTCCCCATCGGAGAGATAGCCGGCCAGACAGGCTGGCAGGATCTTCATTACTTCACGCGCCTCTTCCGGAAAAGCTTCGGCATGACACCCTCTCAATACAGGCAATCGGTCTTCCACCCGAATTGCCGCGCAGAAGAGATGCACACTGACGGATGAGAGGGCGTCACACCGTTTTGCCTGCCATTCTTTGATGGAAATATCAGCCGTTTTGTTACCATGATGACCGAATCGTCCCTTACATCTGCACACAGTCTGCGTTATGATGGCACTATCAATCTACGGAGGTTGGACTCATGAATAAAAGGCAACGCGTAATGGCCGCCATCGAACACAGGGATCCGGACATGGTTCCCTGGCAAATGGACTGCACCCACCAACAGCTTGAGAAGATGATCCTCCATACCGGTGATCCGCTTTTCGCAGAACATGTCGGCAACCACATCCAATCCGTGTATTTCGATGGTTATCTGGAAGAGATGCCAGACCGTCCGGGCTATTTCAAAGACGATTTCGGTGTGCTTTGGAACAGGAACGGTGCTGACAAGGACATCGGGATGATCGTGGGAACCGTGCTTCCGGAGCCCGAAATAGCGGACATCCGCATGCCTCGGATCCAGGAGCAGCGCCTGCGTGCCGCATATCAGGCGATGTCCGAATCGAAGGCCGACACTTTCCGTTTCGGTTCCATCGGGTTTTCCCTGTTTGAGCGTGCCTGGACGCTGCGTGGCATGGAAAATTTTCTCAGTGACATGCTGACCGAACCGGATTTTGCCGATGCGCTGCTGGATGCCATCTGTGATTTCAACATCCGGGTGATGGATCTGGCCCTCGAATATCCGATGGACGGCTTTCATTTCGGAGACGACTGGGGACAGCAGAAAGGCCTCATCATGGGGCCGCGGTTGTGGCGTCGCTTCATCAAGCCAAGGCTGGCGCGCATGTATGGCCATGCGAAATCAAAAGGCCTGAAGGTCTCGCAGCATTCATGCGGCGATATCGGAGAAGTTTTTCCCGACCTCATTGACATCGGCCTGGATGTGTACCAGACATTTCAACCGGAAATATATGACCTGCACTATGTGAAAAAAGAATACGGCAAGTATCTGACATTCAACGGCGGCATCAGCACCCAGCGGCTTCTTCCCTTCGCCACGCCGGAAGAGGTCCGGGCAAAGACAAGGGAAACCATATCCATCATGCGTCCCGGCGGCGGATACATCGTGTCGCCGACGCATTCGGTTCCCGGCGATGTGCCTCCCGAAAACCTGATGGCCATGCTGGACGTCATCAAGAATCAGGATTTTTAACGTTTGCAGCAAATACTCCCGGCGAAAAAGGCAACGTGCATTGGCCGCCATCGAACACAGGTACAATCGCGTATTACCCACACCCTCGACCCTCTTCCCGATTGACCTGATGGGCAGGCTCCGCATCAATGCGCGTCGACCTGCTCCATCAGGTCGACTTCGCTCATTGCGCCGGTTGCCTCGAGCAGTCGGAAACTCTTGACCTCAAAGCAGCCCAGCGCGACATCGAAGCCGATTCCATCCCAAACAGGGAATGCCAGCCGGGTTGTCCTTGCGGCGCCCGTGGGGTTGTACAGGCGGATGATCCAGCCGTTTCCATCTTCCGCCTTTTTCAAGGCCGTCATCTGCACCACATCGTCTTCCAGTGTGACGACCGGTTTGCAATCCACCCCGAGGCCGCTCGGAAAGAAGGAAAGTGCAAAAGGCTTCTCATGATGGGCCAATGCTTCCCTGTCCACATGAGCCAGACGTTCCATCGTATTTCCGGCGTTGATCCGGAATGAAAACAGCCGCTCCCCCTGGTCGATGTGCGATGAAAACCGATCCTGCGGCATCACGGGACGTTCACCGATGGGATGGGCCGAATATCCTGGAGATCTCAGCAGCGAAAGACGTATTTCCCCGTCCCTGCAATCTGAACCGTAGACGCCATCATTGATGCAAGTGAGTGCCCTGCCCTGTTCCGGGCCTGCGGCCTCCTCGAACAGGCCGACCCATTTCTGGGCAACCACCTCCTGGCCATTGGTCAGAAGTTTCTCAACGCCATAAGCCGTCTGTCCGAGGTAATCGGCATCCGTCAGCGTTGTTGGGATGGAAAGCTTCAGCATCTTTTTTTTCTCATTCCAGAATACGCGCACTTCCACTTCTATTTCGGCACCCCTCTTCGGCAGCTTGTACCGTTGGCAGACAAAGGAGTCCCCGTATCGGAAAACAGCCTCCACAACAGTTCGCACTGCACCATCCTCGATCACTCTGACTGATTCGAGAAGGGTTCCGGCAATCCCTGAAAAACCGGTTCCTTCTTCCCTTCCCATCAGGCAGAACGGCCCGGCCACATCCCGGAACTGATTCAC
>CAZFWQ010000088.1:0-12089 GCA_964522755.1 uncultured Oscillospiraceae bacterium
TCGACGCGGTTCATCGGATACGATCAGATGGAATGCGAATCGAAGGTCCTGTGGATCATTGCGTCGGATATCCTCACAGAAGAAGCGCAGCAGGACGACTCCGTCACCCTGGTGCTTGATGTCACGCCGTTCTACGCCGAAAGCGGGGGGCAGGCAGGTGACACCGGTTTCCTTTCCAATGCCCGTTTCCGCATGGAGGTAACCGACTGCCGAAAAACGGCCGATGGAAAAACGCTTCATGTCGGCAAGGTAATCTCCGGCGGCATCATGACGGGCGAAATGCTGACTGCCACCATCGACGGCTCAAGACGCAGGGCCACCGCTCGGAATCACACGGCCACGCATCTGTTGCACCGCGCACTCAGGAACATCCTGGGCGACCATGTCAATCAGGCCGGATCTCTTGTGAATCCTGAAAGGTTTCGTTTCGACTTCACTCATTTTTCAGCCATAACGCCTGAGCAGATGCAGGAGGTTTCAGACGAGGTAAACCGCAAGGTGATGGAAAACCTGGCGGTGAACGTACGTGAAATGCCTGTTGAAGAAGCAAGAAAGACAGGCGCCATGGCGCTGTTCGGTGAAAAGTACGGCAATTGGGTCCGTGTTGTCTCCGTTGGGGACTACAGCCGTGAATTATGCGGCGGTACGCACATTTCGGACACGGGGGAAGCCGGGCTCGTGAAGATCCTCGGCGAAAGCGGAGTCGCGGCAGGAGTACGTCGTATTGAAGGACTTACAGGCCCGCCCGCCATCCGCCATTTCGAACAGGTGGAGCAAACACTCCGGCTGGCTGCCGATACTGCGAAAACACAGCCGACAGACCTTGTCCGCAGAATCGACGCCATGTCCGACGAAATCAGGACCTTGAAACGCGCATTGGATCAGGCCACCCAGAAGATGGCCGGCGGCGGGATCGACGGCCTGCTCGGAACAGCGCAGGTTATTTCCGGGTTCAGGATTGTCTCCGGAATATTGGCGGACCTTGACATGAACGCACTGCGCACGGCTTCCGATACGCTGAAGAACAGGATGGGGTCCGGGGTTCTGGTATTGGCCTCGGCCAAGGACGACAAGGTGAACCTGATTGTCGCGGCCACACCCGATGCGGTGAAAGCCGGCATCCATTCCGGCAACGTCATCCGTGCCGCCGCGGCGGCCTGCGGGGGTGGGGGCGGAGGCCGGCCCGACATGGCGCAGGCAGGGGGCAAGGACGTGTCAGCCATACCCGCGGCACTCGATGCCGCCATGAATGCGGTCCGGGAGATGCTTGGAGCCTGATGTCCGCATGCCTGATGTTCGCATGCTGATGTTCGCATGCTGATGTCCGGATGCTGATGTTCGCATGCTGATGTCCGGATGCCATGATGTTCAGATGCCCTGAAAGGAGAAAGTGTCATGGATTGCATTTTCTGCAGGATCATCGCCGGTGAAATCCCGTGTTCAAAGGTGTTGGAATCAGATGAAATCCTTGCGTTTCACGATATACACCCGGCAGCGCCGGTTCATGTCCTGGTGGTTCCGAAAAAGCATGTCCGCTGCCTCCAGGACCTGACTGCGGAAACCCTGCCGCTGGTCATACCGCTCCATGCCGCCATCCGGGACGTGGCGGAACTCACGGGCATAGCGGAAGAAGGGTACCGGGTCATTTCGAACAATGGGGAAAGTGCCGGGCAGACCGTCATGCACCTGCATTATCATGTCCTGGGCGGAAAACGGCTGGGAATGAAACTCCTGTAGACCGCCGCCCATCCTCGCCGCAATGTTTCGAGAAGAAAACGGGTGGGAATGAATCCTTTGTACCCTCTTGATCATGCAATTGAAATCACGCCGGAGTGAGGTCCAACTTGCCGGCCTATGTGACGGGAGTGAGTCGGTATGAAGAAAAAGGTCATTCTGACCGGTTCTTTCATTGCCATCGTTGCCATTGCAGTACTCGTGTACATCCTAATCCAAAACAGCCCTTCAAGGGAAAGGAATACTGCCGGAAGATCATCCTCCGAATCCGGATCTACGGATACGACCGCCATATCAACCGCTTCACCCGTCCCATCAGCCGATCCTGATGCACCGCCGGAACCGGCCGAACCTGCGGCAGACCGTGACATCGGCTCATGGGACATGCCGATCCCGGCCATTAATCCGCTTTACAGCAAAGACAGCTACCTCGACATTCAGTACGAAGCATCAGGAATGGCGGATGTGGAATACGTGGATGACGATTTTGCCGTACAGTACAGGCGGCTGGCCGGGGAAACCTGGATTTTGAAGATCCCGTCGAATGTGGGTGAATTGTCTTCATTCGCACAATTGGCGGCCCATCTGTCCGAATTGGGCGGAAGGACATGGAACACGCCATCCGACAACCGCGTCTGCTCATTGGCTGGTGCAGATGGCAAACGCTGGTGGGCCATTGCCGAACCGGAAAAGGATTTCTACACACTGACGGTCGTCTCGGAAAAAATGCTCAGGGTGGATGAACCCATGAGCATTCGCACTGCTGATTTTCCAAATCGGGAAATCAGGTTTTCCACCTTCCACTCCGAAGAAAGATTCCAGAGCCTGGAACTGAAAATATCGCAGGGGATCCTGAGCGTCGAGGGCCGGCAGGAGTCACTTCAGGGACGGTCACGCAGACGGGCGGATTTTGACCGGCAGTTTGAATCTGTCAAAGGCAACCGCTTTGTACTGGATGACATACCTCAGGAGTCCGGCGTCACGGAATGGGTCCTCAACTGGTTTGAGGAAGAAGATCCGGTGGAGATCACCTTGTCGCTGTCAGAGCCGGCCAGCCTCGCATCCATCCCTTCGGGAGAGGAACCCGGATTCCTCAGGGTTCGCGGGGTTCCGGCAGGAAGTGTCAGCGTGGCGCTTCCGGAGGATGTCAGCGTGGAACATCCCGACTTCACGGCCACGTCCCTCAGCGGGGATGTCACTCCGGCAGGCGATACCGTGTTTTGGCTTCCCGGCGGATTCTACAATCTGGTCTTTGGCCCTGTGGGTGATTCTGCGCCAGCTACCTTCTTTTCCCGGCTTGTCCCGGTTCATCCCGGCAAAACGACGCTGTATGACATCCCGGCCTCCTGGGAGGCCGTATTCGCACGCATGTCGGGCACGGCCGATTTCGCGGGTACCGGTCTGCAGCTGACCGCCACGCGTGACCTGGGGAAAACTGCAGAAATTGATTTCACGCTGACTGAACGGTCGGATGAGAACATGGTTCCTTCCCTCTCCACAACCCGAATCACCGAAGGAGGGACACCCGCCAAAATTCTTGACGTCAAGCGCATCGAGGTGCCATCGAGCATCGTCCTCCTGCTTGACTCGTCCGGTTCCATGAAGGGACAGATGGAACAGACCCTTGCCACTGCCAAGACATTCATTCAAGGCCTGCCGGCAGATACCTGGATACGGGTGGTGGACTTCGATACTGAGGCAAAACCGTTGCCCGGAGCCGCAAAAGCGGATGCCCTCCGCAGTTTGGGCAGCATCAGGGCCGGTGGCGCCACGGCGCTGCATGATGCCGTGCTCGAGGGTCTTGGCCTGCTGGAAGGGCGGCAGCGGCCCGCCATCGTCCTGTTCACCGACGGAATCGATGCGAATCTCGATGATACGGGCCCCGGCAGCCAGGCCAGCCGTGAAGACGTGCTGGCGGCAGTGAAGGCATCCCGCATCCCCCTTTACACAATCGGATTCGGACCCCGGCACGACAACGGCACCCTGCTTGCCCTGGCGGATCTGTCCGGCGGCCGGTATTACCCGGCGCAGGACCAGGAAGCCCTCAACAGGGTGTTCGAGGCTATCGCCGGCAAGCTCGGGAGCGCTTTCCGCGCGACATACGAACGACCGGAAGACATTGCCGCGGCCGATACGCCGGTTGTCTCCTTCATGCTCGACGTCAGCGGTTCCATGGATGAAAACCCGGAAACGGAAGGAAACGGATATCGCATGGATCGCATGAAGAACCTGTTCCACGACTTCATCCTGCAGCTGCCCGAAGAAAGCGTTGTCCAGCTCTCGAGTTTCAGCGGCGAGGTCTGGGTCAACCAGTCCATGACCACAGATCGCTCCCAGCTGCTGCAGGCGCTTGGTTCCCTTCGGGCTCAATCATCCACGGAAATCGAACTCGCCCTCAGGACGGCCGTCGAGTCCATCCGCCCCGTGCCATCCACCCGCCGCGTCATCGTGTTCCTGACCGATGCGGCCCTTGTCAATGGGGAGGAAGACGCGGCTTTCGATGAACTGCTGAAAGAAATCGGCCGCATGGATGTCCAGGTCCTGTGGGTCGGCCTGGGTGTGGCGGGTGCGGATGATGCCTTCCGGTGGGCCGCGGAACGGACCGGCGGCCGTTATGTCATATCCGAGGACAGCACGGTGCTGGCCAACGCCTGCACTGAAATGCTGGAAGAACTCAAGACGCGTGCTTCGCCGGACAAGACATCCGTCAGCCTGACAGTGGAAAAACCTGCATCGGCGGACAGCGAAGCCATCGTCTACAGTGCCGCCGAAGTGGTCGAATTCGCGATGCCCGGAAAAAGCGGCAAAGCGTATGCGGTCGATACGGTGAAGGCCTCCCTGGTGGCTGATTCCCACCCGTCCCTGTATGCTGCGGAATCATCAGCCAGGATCTACGGTTCCGACATCCCGCGGCGCGACGTCGTCATCAACCGCCAGATTCCGCTCATGGCTTCCGGCAGCAACCGGGCCATGCTCTGGACGGCTGACGGAGCCACCTCGTTCTCAAGGTTTCGGGGTATCGACGCGCCGGACGGCATGCAATGGCTGGCCATGGACATGACGCTTGTCAACAGGGCGGGAGCCGGCATCCCCTACATCATCCCGTCCCTCGCATCCCATTTCTGGCTCAACATGAACAATGATGGGATGTATCCCGCATCCATCGCCACATGGCTTGCGGAGACCCCCATCGGCTTTCCGGGAGAGGAAGGCCTCAAGCTTGAACCAGGTGAAACGCGTACCGGGACAATGATCTTCCTGGTGCCAGATGAACCGATGAAAGCCGGATCCCTCCATTTTTTCGACACGGACAACGGCCATGTCATTCTCCAGCTGGCCGGAAAGGCAATTCCGGGTGAACTGCCATTGGAAAAGCTCCCAAAGGAGTCTACAGGGCTGTTATCCGACACTTTCTCGCTGACGGTCGCGTCACTTCAGGATAAAACGGAACTTGAAGGAAGCCTGCTAGACGGCGGACAGGCTTATCGGATTTTGGAAGGATGGTTCGTGTCCAAGGTCCAGGCAATCCTGGATTTTGATCCGGCGGAACAATTGTCCCTCAGGGTATCGTCGGACAACGGACCCTTCCGGTTTCCGATGGATCCGGCTACCGGCCGCCTGCCATTCGGATTCGGCAGAAACCTCATGTTCGCGCCGGCTTCCGGCAGCACCGTGCGCATGGCGTTCCAGATCCCGCTTGCCATGTCGGGTGAAGTCTCTGAACTCGTCATGGACCTCCAGGACAGCGATTTCACACTCCCCGTGCAGGGAAAGGCCGTTCCGCCGCCTGTCGCCTCAACATACCGGGGAGAGGGTTTCAGTGCGGAAGTAAACAGCCTTGGCATTCTGGTGAATGCGATGGGCGGGTATTCGACCTATCTTGTCGCGGACCTCACCCTGAGTGACAAACCTGACAGCTTCGCCACCAGCGGATTCGATGAGATGTTCTTCCTGGTGCGGGATGGCACGCCGGGAGCAGATGAAATGGCCGGATCCGGTGAAACGGCCCTGGTTCCTGATGGCACCACGGGGAACAAGGGTTTGGGTACCTTCGCAAGCGGGAACGGAACCCTTCCCGAAGGCGTCCTGATGCGGGACCCGACCACCGCAGAGCTGCTGACCGGCATTTCCGATACATTCGTCCTGCTCGACGGCGAGACGCGACGGGGCCTCATCCTGTTCCAACTGCCGGAAGATTGGGCGGCTGCCGGCTGGTCCTTCCGTTCCCCCTTGATGAAAGAACTTGATATCCCGGTGGACCCGACTGAATACCCGCACCCGGATTGGTTGGTACTGCGTAAGGATTATGCCGGGTCCGACACGTCCGGACTTGAAGACGCCATCTTTGAAAAACTGCCGGAAGCGATGACGCGCTTTCAAGCCAGGATGACATCACTTGCCTCTTCCGCGGTGAAAACGGACACCCATGCGAAAACAGGCGGACTTCAGTCAATTCCCGTTCCGTCCACTGTGCAGGCCGGGTATGCGGCCATGGGGAACTTAAGAACCGAAGCAGATTTCATGAGCATACTAAAGGACCTTTCCTGGCTTCCTGCGCCTGAATCCGCGCCGGGGAGCCGTTATTGCCCTGAAGCCGTCCTGACCCAGGGATGGGGCACCGAAAACGACCTGGCGGATCTGGCGATGAGCCTGCTGTCCCGCATGGGGCAAGTGCCTGAGCGGCGAACGGTGATGCTGTCCCGGGAAGGCCTGCGCGCTTTGGAAAAGATGTGCGGCGTATCCGGACTGAAGCTGCAGTCCTTGCCGGCCATCACATGGCAGGGGAATGACGGGCGTCACACGCTGGTGATTCCCTTCATGATGGAAATCGGGGAATTGCAGGGCAAGGTGTATTTCTCCGGAACCCTGCTCGATATCGAGGTGCCGGTCAATGCCGAAGTCACGGTAAGTCTCGAGGTCATCCCGACGGACAAGAACCTCCAGTCGCAGGCAGCGGATTCTGCTGACGCGCTTGCAGGCGGAGATGGAGCCAAGAGGGCTCCGGAAACCATCCTCCTCCTGCAGCGCTCATTCCAGCTGTCGGAATTGAGCCGGGACGCCATCGATATCGGATACGCAATCGTCGGACGGGAGGAGGGTGACCTGGTCACCTGCATCCTGGATGGTCCTGATGGCAGGACCATCGGACAGGCGACCGTTGACACGGGGATGTATTCCATCGTCGGAACCCGCGTCGGCGTGACGCTCCCGACCGGTCATCGGGAATCCTTCCTATCACTGCGGAAGGGAGAGGAGATTACCGGCATTTTCCAGACACTCGGCATCAACCTGCCCGACCTGCCCGAGGCTGCGGCACACAGCCTGGATGCCGCAGCCGCCGCCATGTACAGTGCCGCGGCGAATCCGGATTCGCTGTCTGCCAGGAAATGGCACAACCGCAGTGCCATCAACCGGTTTCTTGCACTGCAGACCCAATCGGATACGGATCTTATCCGGGATTTGAAACTCACGGCAGGTCGGACGACCACAGCAAGGTGCATCATCGTAACCAACCGAAGAAGAAATGAAAACGCTCCTTTTGTCGCATCCATCGACCTGCTGCAGCAGAAAACGGACATTCTGGAAGGAAGCGCCGAGGCACGCAATGCCTTTGCAATCGCCTCGGGACTCATGGCTTCCATTCTGGAAGGGGATGCCCTTCCCGGAAATGGGATGGATTTCAATGAAATATGGGCTGCATGCCCGGCGGGGACGCAATTCCTGATGACGTACGGCAGTCTGGAAGACAATGGGAAAACGCTGGATCACATGAAAGAGGCAGGTTATCCATCCTTCCTCATCGCCATGGTTGAGGAGTCCGACAAGGTGATGCTGTTTCCGAGCAGGCCTTCCATCATCCAGGGAGAGCAGAGGTGGGCATGGCTTGAGATCGACCCGGAAAGCTTTGACGTCCTTTCCGTGATTGATACGGGGGAGCACGGCGGGTCCGTGGAGTACACCATCCAGATGGCCCCGGATTTCAACGACGGCCGCGATTTCACCGTCGGCGCCCTTGTGGGCGTCCAGACCTCCGTCTGGGCCGTGTCCGCCTTCTCGCTGGAACTGGATGACTATGGGGAGATCCTCAAGAACGCCAAGGCACTGTGCAAGGGAATTCTGAAGAACATGAAGAAATTCTCGGCTGGCATCGGTGCGGCAAAGGGAGAATTTGGCCTGGGGCCGGTCAAATACAAGACGTCTCCGACCCTCGATGGCTGGAACATTGAAGTGAAACAGAATGTCATAGGCTTCAACAGCGGATTCCAGGCCGGAGTCGAGTATTATTTCGCACAGGCGGGAGAATGAGGAATCCGGATTCATGGAGCCGGCACAAGATGCAAATCACTTGAATCAGATTGCCTGAAGCCGATTGCAGGACGCCAATTACAACTTGACGCACAACCCGCCGGGCGATATAATCAAAGGTGTGCTGTTATATGGTATTTATCATTGGTCAACTAATTGGATAAATCCCCCGGCACTGCTGTACGTTTGTCACAGAGGGGAGGGATAGATGTGTCTGAAGTAAGAGTAAAGGAAAATGAAACCCTTGACAGCGCGCTCCGCCGTTTCAAGAGGCAATGCGCGAAGTCCGGTGTTCTCGCCGAGGTCAGGAAAAGAGAACATTATGTGAAGCCCAGCGTCAAGCGCAAAAAGAAGTCCGAAGCCGCAAGGAAGAGGAAGACAAAGTAATGGCTGACGTCATGTCCCTCAGGGAACAGCTCCAGCGCGATGCGAAGGATGCGATGAAGGAAAAGGACAAGCTCCGCAAGGATGCCATCCAGATGCTTCGTTCGGCCGTCCTCCAGATCGAAAAGGACAAACTGATAACGCTTGATGAAGAAGGCCTCGTTGAAGTATTGGCCAAGGAACTCAGATCCAGGAAGGATGCCCTTGTCGAAATAGAAAAGGGCAGCCGGGAAGATTTGACGGAAAACCTGAAACGTGAAATTGCCATCATACAGGCCTACCTGCCGGAACCCATTTCGGAGGCGGAACTGGAGGCAATCGTCCGGGAAGCTTTTATTGAAACAGGTGCGCAGTCGGTCAAGGATATGGGCAAGGTGATGAAGGTTGTCCTGCCGAAGGTAAAAGGTCGTGCGGACGGCAGTCAAATCAATGCCATTGTCAAGAAGCTGCTTGGATGATTCGATGCTTGTCGAGAAAGGGGCCGTCTCTTTTGAGACTGCCCCTTTTCTGTATCCGCGATTAGGTTGAAATTCAGACGGTCATGGTCAATCGACAGCCGAAAACCTTGCAGTCACGGTCAATCGGCAGCCGAAAACCTTGCGGTCACGGTCAATCGGCAGCCGAAAACCTTACAATCACCGTCAATCGGCAGCCGAAGCCATTTTGGCGGCAAGGGCCCGGAGTGTGTCTTCGGGCTTTTTATGCGCCATGGGACCATCAGGCAATCAATCACCCGGGAGGCAATACATGCTGCATTTTTACACTGGGGAAGGCTCACGATGGCGCACAGCCGGTTTGGAAGACACGACGGGCCTGACGCCGGCAAAAAATGAGCGGATGGCGTTGTCCGCCATCCTTAGGCGTCGGGGGATTGATCAGGACGGTGAAGCTGCTTTTCTGAATCCGTCCCTCGACAACCTGCACGACCCTTTCCTTCTGGAGGGCATGAGCCGGACCGTCGACAGAATCATCGCAGCGATCGGCGGGAACCAGAAGATGCTGGTATACGGGGATTATGATGTCGATGGCACAACCGCCGTGTCCATCCTGATGAATTTTTTCCACGATATCGGATACGCCGCCTCCTTTTACATTCCGGATCGCGCAGATGAGGGTTACGGGATTTCGGAAGCAGCCGTCGCCAAAATCATTTCATCCCCGATCGATGTCCTGATCACGGTGGATTGCGGCATCACGGCAAAACGCCAGGTGGACGCCATACGGGATGGACGAAAAGCTGCGGGGAGACCCATCGACATCATCATCACCGACCATCACCAGTCCGACGCGGAATCGCTGCCTGATGCCCATGCCTGCATCAATCCGCATCTTCCCGGATCCGCCTATCCCTTCAAATCGCTCTGCGGCGCGGGAATCGCCTGGAAAATCGTTCATGCCGTGGCCGGCCGCATCGGCAGGCCTGAACTGGCCATGCGCTCCATTGACCTGGCAGCGTTGGCAACCATCGCGGATATCGTGGAACTGACCGGGGAAAACAGGATCATCGCGCATTTCGGCCTGGAAAAAATGAATCGCGACCCCAATACGGGCCTCGCCGCGCTCCATGCCGTTTCAGGTGGAAAACCAGGGGTAATTGACGCGTCGCGCGTCGGTTTCAACATGGCGCCCCGCATCAATGCCGCCGGCCGGATGGGTGACGCGTCGCGCGCCGTATCCCTGATGACGACCCGCAATCATGAAAAGGCTCGAAAATTGGCTGAATTGCTGGATGCGGCAAACAAAAGCAGGCAGGAAGTCCAGGAAGCCGTTTTTCTTGCGTCCCTTGAGATCGCTTCGGGCAGGCCTGCATTTTCCTCAGAGCCCGTGCTGGTAGTATGGGGCGCCGGATGGCACCATGGCGTCATCGGCATTGTTGCTTCCAAACTTGTGGAACGCTTTCACAAACCGGCTTTTGTCCTTACCGTAACCGACGGGGAAGCAGTAGGATCCGGACGAAGCATAGAAGGCTATGACCTGTTTGGCGCCATTTCATCGCAGAGCGCCCTCCTGAAGCGATTTGGAGGTCACGCCCAGGCAGGGGGGCTTTCCCTGGCGGCGGAAAATCTGGAAACCTTTCGCGAAGGAATCAACCGGCATGCCGGCAGCCGCATCACATCGGACATGCAGCTGCCTGCAGTCGATCTGGAAGCGGAACTGGGCACGGAGCTGCTCACGGTTTCATTTTCGCGGGAACTCGCTGCCCTGGAGCCGACTGGTCAGGGAAACCGGCCGCCGATGTTCCTGATTCGGGATGTCCGCATCGCAGAGTTCATGACATTGTCGGAAGGCAGGCACATACGCCTGAAACTGCAAAAGGACGGGTTGTCGTTCCCCTGTGTCGGATTTGGCCATGGAAGACTGACGGAACATCTGCAGTCGGATGAAAGGGTCGACGTGGCGGGCTGGCTTGAGCTAAATGAATGGCAAGGGCAGACATCACTGCAGTTCCGGCTTGGAGACATGCGGCTTGCACAAGCGGCAAGACAGCAAAACCGGTTCATGCACGAAGCCGTGCGCCGGTTCGAATCACTTGATTGCGACGGGGATTGGCTTTATAATGGGATTAATCTTTCCGGGTTGCCGAAAGAGGCTTTTTTCCCATCCCGCAATGACATGATCGCTGTTTTTCGTCATTTCTGCAAGATGCCGGAAAAAACCTGCCATATCGATGAATTGTTTCGGCTGTCGCGCATCCTGACCGATGCATCCGGCGCACCGCTGGGTTTTTTCCGAATGATGGCAAGCCTGATGGTTTTTGATGAACTCGGTTTGTTTTCCCTTACCCTGCAGCCGGACGGCAGGTATTGCCTGCACAGGGTGGAGGATGCGGAAAAGGTGGATCTGGAAGACTCGGAACTGCTTCAGTTCCTCCAGGAGATTGCCGATCGCGAATGATTTTTCGCGTGTGATCATCATGCGACAGGATGCGAGGGCTCCATGATTGACGAGTACAAACAGCTGCAGGAACTGATTCTGCACCATGATCCCAATGCTGATTTGTCGCTGGTCGAAAAGGCCTACCGGCTTTCAAAGGCCGCCCACCAAGGCCAGACGCGCGTCTCCGGAGAACCTTACATCGTTCATCCGGTCGCTGTCGCATGCATCCTCGCCGAAATGGACATGGACGCATCCACCATCGCCGCGGGCATCCTGCATGACACGATTGAAGACACGTTTTACGACTATGAGCAGCTGAAGGGAATCTTCAGCGAGGAAGTGGCCGAACTGGTGGACGGCGTCACAAAACTCACCAAGATTCCATATACCTCGAAACAGGAACAGCAGGCAGAGAATTTCCGCAAGATGTTCCTCGCCATGGCCAAGGATATCCGCGTCATCATCATCAAACTGGCGGACCGGCTTCACAACATGCGCACCCTCAAGTTCAAATCAAAAGACAAGCAGGTCGAAACAGCGAGGGAAACGCAGGAAATCTATGCGCCGCTCGCGCACAGGCTTGGCATGCACCGCATCAAGTGGGAGCTTGAAGACCTGAGTTTCCGTTACCTGGACGAAAAGGCTTATTACGACCTTGTGGAGAAGATCGCGAAAAAACGCAGGGAACGTGAAGAATACATCAACCGCATCATCGAGGAGGTCCGTGAAAAAGCCCGCGAGATGGAAATCGAAGCCCATATCGAAGGCCGGGCGAAGCACCTGTACAG
>CAZFWQ010000089.1:0-1402 GCA_964522755.1 uncultured Oscillospiraceae bacterium
ATGGGAAGCAGGGTGAAGGCGCCCAGCATAAGGTAATTCAGAAAAGTTCCCTTGTCCCGGACGCGTTCAAAGAAGAAGGCACCCACCAGCACCATGGTGATTTTCGCAAGTTCCGATGGCTGGAAAGAAACGGAACCTAAAAAGAGCCAGCCGTTCATGCCGACTTCCTCCAGGCCGCGCCCATAGAAGAGAACCAGCACCAGAAGCCCTGTGGTAACGGCATATGCCGCGAACCCAAGGACGCGGAAGTCCTTGTAGTCGATAAACAGGAGTACAATCAGAAAGGCCAGGCCTATCAGCGCGGCAACAAGCTGTTTCGAGAACATGCCCGGATCGCCCTTCTGGATGGCCACGCTCCGCAGGATGATCAGGCCGATTGCATGCAGGGCAAGCACGATGGAAAGGAGAAGCCAGTCCATGGTGCGGAATGGGTTCTGACCTTGCTTGTGTTCAGCCGATACCATCGGTTACGCCTCTCTGCCGCCGTTATCGCCATCTGTCCGTGCTTCCGGCGCAAGTGGGTCCGCCATGGCATCTTCTGCCGCAGCGATGTCTGCCGCAATGGTGTCTGCAGGAGGTGCCTCCGCCGACGCTGCGGTGCCTGTCGCAGGAGTTTCCGCAGACACCGAGGTGTCTGCCGCCGGCGCTTCCGCCGGCGCGGAAGCCATAACGAGAGCTGCAGCAGAGGGGGCTTGCGCGGTCGCGGCCGTTTCAGGTAAATGCTGATGTTCCCCTTCTTCCTTCAATGAGCGCAGGATATCTCCATATGCGCTCTTTCCTGCAATATTTCCTTCTTCATGATCCATGCCGGCCATTCCTGAAGTAAGGTCCGTTTCAGACTCTTCGGTTTTTCCAGCCGCTTCGGCGGGGGCTCCGGCGGGAACCGCCACCCATTCGGAATCCGGTGTGCGGCCTCTCGCGATGAACAGCACGATGCCGATGACGGCAATGACCGCCGCGGCCAGCATATTGGCGCGCAGTGTGGAATTCTCGAAAGAAAAGACGTCCGTGCGGACAAATTCCATCCCGAACCGGCCGATGCTGTACAGGAACAGATAAGCGGCAAAGACCTGCCCGCGCTTTTTGCTGCGTGGCCGAAACCGCATCAGGACCGCGAAGACCAGGAGGTTCCAGAGGCTTTCATACAGGAAGGTGGGATGTACCGGCAAATTGCCGTCCACGCCCGGATTCGGATATGCCTGGATGATATTGCCCGTCATGCCCCAGGGAAGCGTCGTGTTTCCCCCGTACAGTTCCTGATTGAAGAAATTTCCAAACCGTCCGATGGCCTGGGCCAGGGGAAGGTAGACGCAGGCAAAATCCACCCACTGCCAGATATTGTATTTTCGAATCCGGCAGAATACGACCACGGTCAGGACGGCCCCGAAAACAGCGCCGTAGA
>CAZFWQ010000089.1:1412-5523 GCA_964522755.1 uncultured Oscillospiraceae bacterium
CGGGAAAAGATGACTGAAACGGGCAGCGCATACATGAACATATCCACGAAATTGTCACGTGTTATGCCATACCGGGCCGATTGCCTCAGTGTCAGCGCCAGGGTGGCGAAGATGGCCAGGGAAAGCATGATGCCGTACCAGCGGACCGAGAAGGGCCCTACTGAAAACGCAACGGGATCAACAATCAAATTGATGCCGAGGGCAGGAAAGGCGATGAAGTTCATGTCTGTTTCCTCCTTGTTTGCTTGCCATGCTGTAAATGAGGCTGCGGAACGGTTCAGGCCGTATTTTCCGGCACCGGGCGGATGACCGACATGGCACCGGGTTTTCCAAGCACGTCCCGGACAACCAGGTTCACCTCTTCCAATGTCAGGGTGGCGTATACGTCGGCCAGATCGAAGTGGCAGGTGCCGGCAAACCCATTGTCCACCAGTTCCCTCGCCAGGAGTTCCAGCGAATTCAGGCTGCGGATGAACTGGCCTTCATGTGCGCGGCGGACCCGTGCGAAGGACTCCGCGTCCAACCCGTCCGCGACAAGCCTTGCCACCGATTCGTTCATGATCCCGGCAACCTTGTCTGGATCCGGGCTTTGGCCGCCCCATGTGACGAATCCGAAAGCGGGCACCATCATGACATCCACGCCGAAAGACTCGTTGATGAGACCCTCCCCGTACAAACGGCTGTAAAGTTCCGAACTGCGTCCCGCCAGGGCGTCCATGGCCACGGAAAGCGCCGTGCGGCGCCGCAGCAGCTCCATGCCGGTGGAAACCGCGTCATCGCGGACCCCCATCAGGAACAGCGGCATCGAGACAACCAGCTGCTGCTCGTGAAGTTCATCTGCAACCCCGGGCAGTTCCGCAGGATACACCTTGCCGATGCGTCCGCGGTTCTCCTGCTGCTCTATCCTGTCGTTCACCATGGCCACCACGGCATCGGGGTCCACGTCTCCCACAACGGCGAGCGCCATGTTCGACGGGCTGTAGAAGGTATGGTAGCAATCGAGGAGCATTTCCCTGGTGATGCCGGCGATGGTCTCCACCGTACCGGCGATGTCCCGCCGAACGGGATGGTCCCGGTACAGGCAGGCAAGCAGGTTGAAGAAGACGCGCCAGTCCGCATTGTCGTCGTACATGCGGATTTCCTGCCCGATGATGCCTTTTTCCTTTTCAACGTTTTCATCAGTCAGCCAGGGATGCTGCACAAAATCCAGCAGAAGCCGGAGGTTTTCATCGAACCGGTCGGTACATGTGAAATGGTAGGCAGTCTCATGAAAGGATGTGAACGCATTGGGCGACGAGCCCAGTTTTGAAAACTTTTCAAGCACGTTCATGTCCTGCTGCTCGAACAGCTTGTGTTCGAGAAAATGCGCGATGCCGTCCGGCACAACCGTCTCCGACGTGGCTCCGGGTTTGCGGAACCTGTTGTCGATGGATCCGTAGCTTGTGGCAAAAACAGCGGTCTTCTTCTGATATCCTTCCTTCCGGACAACATATACCTTCATCCCGCTTGGATGAACATATGTGTGCAGCGTTTCACCGAGGCGATCATACTGTTTCGTTTCCAACATGGCTGCTCCTCACTTTCCTGCTGCATCTGCATTATCGGCCGGCTGCAGGAAATAGACCGTGTCCAGGGAAACCTGCCCGGCTACGCGGACCACGTCTTCGATCGTCACGCGGGATACCTTTTCCGACAAGGTATCCAGTGATTCCTCCACCCCAAGCATGTGCTGGCCGAAATGGAATTCCGCTATGCCGGGCTGGCTGTCCTGCGTTGCCTTGAACGCCGTGTCCAGCGAACGGAGCGTTGCGTCGAACTCTTCGGTCGTGACAGCGCCGCGCTTCATGTCGGAAAGCTGTTCCAGGATGATGGCCTCCGCCTGTTCGCGGTTGGCCGCCTCAATGCCGCTGTTGATGAACATCAGTCCTTTGTGCCGTTCCAGGCGCGAAGAGGCGTAATAGGCAAGGCTCGCTTTTTCCCTCACGTTCTGGAAGAGCTTGCTGTGCAGATCGCCGCCGAGTATGCCGTTATAGACCATCAGGGCGGGCCAATCACCCGAATCCGGCATGACATGGGTTCGAAGCCCCATGCAGAGTTTTCCCTGGTTCACTTCCATCACTTCATTCACGTGCCTGACGGGCCGCTGTTCATGAGACGCGGCGGAAGGCCGTGGCTGCGCGGCGGAAGGCATGCGCGGCATCAGGGCGAATCCGTCCATCCGGTCGCGTACATCGGAATCCGCCATTTCACCGGAAAAATAAACGTATGCGGGGCATGTGCGGACGAGTCTTTCCCACGACCCTGTTACCCGGCGCGTTTCCAGCGCCGCGGCATCAGCCTCGCTGCCCTCCGCATGAATGGCAAAGGCTTCTCCACGGCACATCTCTTCCACGCAGCGCAAGGAGGCGTAGCGGATTTTATCGTTCACCCGGCTCCGGATCGCGTCCAGAAGGTTCTCCCTTTCCAAGGCGAACACATCCTGCCGGAAGCAGCCCTCTTCGAGAACGGGCTGCGTAAGTATTTCAGTCAGAAGGGCTGTTGCCTCTGCAAACAAATGCTCGCCGCCACTTGCAAACCGGTCGGCCACATGGGCCACGGAAAAGTGGATGACCTGCGTCTCGCCCTTTTTCATGACCTGGCAGTCGAAGGACGCGCCATAAAGATCTTCCAGCCTGCGTTCCAGCAGGCGGGAAGTGGGGTACCCTTCACATCCCCTTTTCAGCAGTGCCGGTACAAGCGCGTTGGCGCAAGCGGTTTCTGCCGTCAAAGGATCCGTGAAGAAAATATCCGTTCTCGCGGTCTTGAATTTATCCGATTGAATCCTGTAAAACCTGATGCCATTGACGACGCCAATGCTTTCGGCATCCGCGCATGGTTTTCGGCTCATGCTTCTTCCCTCCCGTTCCCAACTGAAAAGGGCGCCCTTCACGGCTTCGTCTGCCGCAAAAAGTGTACATGCCGGCAATCCGGGCGTGCAAAAGCATTATACCATACCGCCGGCAGGCGGCAAATCTTCCGGCGCATCTCAGCATCATGCCGTCATGCTGATCCCGCAAGCCCGTAGCGCATCATGATTTCACCCGGGCTTGCCGTGCCCGTCGTCCCTATCTTCCGAATCGTCACACTGGCGGCCAGGTTGGCGAAGCACGCCGCCTCGCAGGGTTCAGCCCCGGCCGCGAGCGCACAGGAATAGGCGGAAAGGAATGTGTCTCCCGCGCCGAAGATGTCGATGGGAGGAGCCACCTCGCAGGACGGGACATGGGTCGCCATGCCGGACTCCGCATAGAGGCACCCGTCCGGCCCAATTGTCATGCATACTTTCGAATCGTTTTGTTCCGACAGCATGACGGCCGCCCTGACATAATCTTCAAATGAACCTTTCAATGCGCCGCGACCTTTATTAATCGCCCTCAGTCCTTCTACCTCATTCGGTTTCAGTGTGACTCCCCTGAAAAGCCCGATCCTTTCGCGGCTGTCAACGACAACCCTCTTCCCCTCACGTGCCAGTGAGATGATCTCCTTCCGGACCAATGGAGTGATGCAGCCAAACGAAAACTGGTCTGAAACACAGATAACGTCCGCATCTCGCGCATTTTCACGCATCAGCCGCACCAGTTTTTTCTCTTCTTCCTTCGGCAATGGCTCATAATTGGCGAAATCGATCCTCGGATCTTCGTATTCAAGCGTCGAAATGCCTTTTCTCAGCGGCTTGCAATATCCATTTGTCACAACTTCCCCGCTGACCAGGACATGCGATGCGTCAATTCCAAGTTCCTGAAACCTGCGGATCAGCGCGTCCCCTCTCCAGTCCCTCCCCGTCACGCCGATTGCCTTCACGCTTTCAGGCTTCAGGTCGGCGATGTTCGCGGCGACGTTTCCACCCGCGCCCGGAGACATCCATTCTTCCACCACAGGCAGCGGAAAATGCGGCGTTTCTCTCGAGAGTTCGCTTTTCGTCATATCCGATCTCCAGTATACGTCGATGCAAAGATCCCCGATCAAGACAACCCGTATCTTCCTGATTTTTGCAATCAGATCCTCAAGCCTTTCAAGGCTGATTCCGGGATACACTGCGACGTTCTGCACGATAACGCCCCGCCTTTCCTATTTT
>CAZFWQ010000089.1:5623-12070 GCA_964522755.1 uncultured Oscillospiraceae bacterium
CCTGAAGAATCCCCGCTATTCCTGAAGAATCCCCGCTATTCCTGAAGAATCCCCGCTATTCCTGAAGAATCCCCGTCAGCCTGGAGTACAGGTTGGGTATTGTCACCTTGTGGTCTCCGCGGAAATGCCACCCTTTCCCTCCCAGACTCGTCGGCCGGTTGACGATGTTTTTCCTGGGCCTGTAGTAGTAATGCGGATCTTCATATCCGATTTTTGACCTGTAATCTCCAAGATCAACCAGGTCAAAGTTGGCGGTCGTGATATTGGAAGTGACATAACCGAGGTTTCTTGATATGGAAAGAGCCTTCAGGAATACTTCAGGACCAATGACGGCGGACCCGAAATTCAGGAATACCCCGCCCTCAAGCCCCGAAACGGCGTAACAGGCCTTATGGAAATCGACTCCGCTTGTCGCGCCGATTGCGGCGAAATCCACGGCCGGATGCTGGTGGATGATGTCCGTCCCGATGGCGATATGATACGTGGCCGGCACACCGCACAGGTATGCCTGGTAAAGGACGCAGTCGTCCCTGTACGGGAAGCGTTCGGGGTTTTCATCAATATATGCGGCCAGGCTCTCACCATATCCAAGACCTTTCCGCGAGCCCGCCTGAAGTGCTTCGTTCATCCAGCGGCCTGTTTCCTCCCACATGCCGAAGGAGCCGTCTTCGATGGCCGTCGGCACATCTTCGGATGTGCCTCCGAGAAACGCAAGTTCGAAATCGTGGATGCTCACGGCGCCGTTTCCCATGACATGGGTGATGATTCCCTGTTTCATGAGCCTGATGACATAGCGTGACAGGCCGTTCTTGATGACGTGCGCGCCCATGGACCATATGACCGGCTTGTGGTTCTTCCTTGCCTTCGCTATCCGCCCGACCAGTTCGTCAAACGTGGTGTCACCCCAGATGGGAACCGGGTCTTCATCCGGTCTTGCCATGTTTTCGATCGTGACGAGGTTCGTCCTGCTTCCGACGGGATAGGTTGTCATTCCCGAAAAATCCAGCTGCCCTGGAATCTTTACATTTCTGTCATCCATCCTGTCATCCATATGTCTTGCCTTCCAGTGTCCCTTGTGCGGGACATGTTCGCTTCGCCTGATCCTCGCAAGCGCCACGATTCATGGCAGCGCTGCGCATTGTCAAAGGCCCATCCAGTTCCGGATTTCATCCAGCAGGAGAAAATCGCCGACAATCGCGTGCGCTCCGGCTTTGACAAGCCTATCACGCTTGAGTGGGTTGATTCCGCACAGCATTTCCTCGTCGCTCGCCACGCCCAGGGTCAACGCCCCGACTTCCCTTCCCAGTGCGATTTCCACCCGGCCATCCCCAACGACAAGCACTTCGGGACCTTTCAGGCCGTTTTCATCTATCAATTTCCTGAGCACGGCTTCCTTGGAACAATCCACCTTGCCAGGAGGGGCTCCCGCCACTTCCCTGAAGAATCGGCGAAGGCCCAGCACGTCTGCCTCCCTTTGGACATCGGCATGGTCGGTGCCGCTTGCGACATAGACGCCCACGCCCTGGTCCCTGAAGAACTCAAGCAGGGCGACGCTTCCCCCGACAAGAAAATCGGAAGGGGTCCTGCGTCCGGCTTCAATGTCCACAATCCTCTGATTGACCGGCACCATCAGCCTTACATTGTACTGTTCCTTGTACCACCAGGGGTCCTTGCTTGCATATGGATTTCTGCCGTGTCTTTCAACAGCCTCGGCCAGCCATTTCATCTGATGATATGTCTGGATGCCGGCAGACTGATCAATATACTCCCGAATCTCCTTTGCCAGCATCGCGTCAATCTGAGACGACCCCGCAATCATTTCTAGCATCAGGGGCTCCATGATTTGTTCCCAGCCATGCCGCAAAGTGGAAACCGTCCCGTCGAAATCGAGAACCGCGGCTTTAATCTTGAATCCCGTCCCCTGCTGCAGATGAATGAACTCCATATGTGCTCCTCATGGCGTCGCCATCTCTCCGTCCGCTTCTTTCAAGAGTTCCCTCAGGTTCACCACCTGCTTGCGGGCCATGCTCATTTCAGCTGCAAGGGCCATCGCGGAACTGACCAGGCCGGCCCTCGCATCGCTTCTTGCTTCTTTCCCCCCGCTTGCGACGGAATCGACGAACTCCGCGAAAATGGCCCGATCTCCGCCGCCGTGGCCGGAATCCGCGCTGCTGAACTTGTAGGATACCTCGTCATGCGGAAAGACATGCCCGATTGTAATCGAAAGTCCTTCCAGGTCCGCGTAAAGCGTTGCATCCGTTCCAAACAGGATCAGGGTCCGCGTCGCCCTGTCCCCGAACATCGACACGGTAAAACTTGCGGTGACATGATTCCGGTACTCCAGATTCACGACCTCATGGTCGACGATGTCCTTTTCACAATTGAAGACACACACATCCTCGACGCAGTTGAAGGCCCCGTAGTCGGATGGCCTGTAGAAGTACCTGCAGCTGTGTTTCAGGGCGCATTCGGCGCATTTCCCGGCGGCGTCCGGCCTGGGGTTGAAGTAGCTCCTGCCGCCGAAGGCCGACAGGTAAACCGGCTCATCCCCGATGATCCAGTTGAGGACATCCATGTCATGGCTGCACTTCGCATTCAGGAAACCCCCGTTGTTCCTGCTGAACCGGTGCCATCTCCTGAAGAAGCTGGCAGCATGGATATGTCCCATGATTTCCTTCGCCTCAACGGAAACCAGCTGGCCAAGGACGCCGCTGGAAACTATTTCCTTTATCTTTTCGTATACGTTCGTATACCTGAGCACGAAACCCATGCGGAATACGCGGTCATGCCTCCTGCTCTCCGCGTAGATGGCCATGCAGTCTTCCAGCGTCGTGGCCAACGGCTTTTCCAGGAAAACATGCAGTTCCTTTTTCATGCAGGCGATGGCGATGTCCTTGTGCGCCGTATCCGACGCGCAGATGAAAACAGCCTCAATTTCCTCGATTTCCAGCATTTCCCTATAATCGGAATACAGGTTTGGCGCATCGACCTCACTGTAGTAGGCCTTCGCATATTTCCGCATCTTCACGACATCGATATCCACCAGCGCTTTCACTGCGACATCACTTCGGAATCCGGACAAGCACAATTCCGTAAATACCGTTGACCTGCTTCCTGTGCCGATTATCGCGACATTCATTTCATTTCTCCCCCGTTTTGCCGGCAGTACGCTGAAAATCACGGCAATCTTCACAACCGCTCATCTTCTATTGGAATGAAATGCAGCATTCCTTCGCCGCAGCAGCCATGTCCCGGATTTGTCCAAGCGTTTCGGCGGAAAGCGGCGTGCAGGGCATGGTCATCCTGCCGCTGCATATCCCCATGCATTCGAGCGCCATTTTCTTGCACTGCATTTCGAAAAGCCACCTGTCCTGGCCCGCAATCATGGACTTGAGTCCAAGAAGCTGCTTCTGCACGTTCCCGGCCCCGTCATGGTCGCACCGGCAACTCATTTCATACATCCTCGCAAAGAGTATCGGGACTACATTGCCAAAGGAAGGGACGCATCCGTCGACGCCCTTGCGGAGATATTCCGCGGAATAATCCTCGAATCCGGAGAAGATTTTGAATGCCCTGCGCTCCTTCTTGATTTCCAGCAGGGCATCGAGATATCTTTTGTCACCGCTGCTGTCCTTGATTCCGAGGATGTTCCCATGAGAGGAAAGACGCCTGACGACGTCCAGGGAAATGGAGGCATTGACGGTTGCAGGCATGTTGTAGATGATGACGGGCAGCCTTGACTTCCCGGCAATCTCTTCGTAAAACTGCGCCTGCTCCTGTTCGGAATCCAGCGGGAAATAGTATGGAAGCGTTGCGACCACCGCATCACAGCCCGATTCCTCCGCACATTTGATGTTCTCCAGCACAAGCGCCGTCCCGCAGTCCGAAACGCCGGCCACTACGGGAACCTTTCCCCTTGCCGCTTCTGCCGTCACGCCGAGGACAATCTCCTTCTGGCTCCGTTTCAGGCGCGCGAACTCACCGGACGTGCCCAGCGGGAAAAGCACATTGACCTTGTTCCCGACAAGATGTCCCACCAGATTACGCAGTTCCTGGACATTCACCGTTTCATCCGCCTGCAGGGGCGTGAACATCGGGACAATAATCCCTTTGATCCTGTCATTCATTTGATTGTCCTCTTTCACTTGCATAACTTGAACGTCTTGATCTCATACGGTTTCATATCAAAGCTGAAACGGCCGTTTTCCAAATCGCAGGGCCCGATCTCGTTTTCCAGGAGATCGCATTCGGCAACCCGCCCGAATTTTTCAAACAGGGTCACGGTGGTCCTGGCCCTCGCATTGTGGAACTCATAAAGCCTGACAATGATGTCATCGCCGTCTTCAGCCTTTTTCACGACTTCAATCATGACATTGGCGCTGTCCGCGCCCATGAACGAGAAACTCGCGGGGAACTTCCCGCCGCGGCTTCCGCCAACGGGTTCGGCATGTCCTTGCGCAGGCACGCAGTAAAGCGGCACATTGAGGTCATAGGCCATTTTGACTGTTTCCGCCTCTTTCCATCCGCCTTCATGCGGAAACAGGGAATAAGTGAACCTGTGCCTCTCCCTGTCCGCTTCGGGGTTGGGTTCATTGCCCGACTTGACAAGGGTCAGGCGCATGTCGCCCTCCCTGATGTCGTGCCCGTACTTGCAGTCGTTGAGCAGGCTGACGCCGTATCCGCCTTCCGACACGTCAACCCACTTATGGGCGCAGACCTCGAATTTGCCCACGTCCCAGGAAGTGTTCCAGTGCGCGTTCCTCTCGACATTCCCATACGACAGGTCGCAGGTGACCTTGGCGGCATTCACGTCTATCGGGAACTGCACCTTGAGGAGCACCTGGTTTTCCTTCCAGTCCACGTGCGTGTCAAAATCAATGCGCGGGATGTCGTTGTAAATGTAGACATCCTGGACAATGCGGGAATTGGAAAAGCGGCGGAATATCCTCAGACCGCCCCTGACAGGTCCCGTTTCGATGACTTCGATTTTTTCAACGTCATTTACTTCCCACATCTTTTCAAGATAGAAGATGTCTATGTCCCAGTTGTCATTCGACATCGGCTTGTCTTCAAAGGCCTGGAGCGCATTGCCCTTCCTTCCGCCCTTGAGTACCTGCCTGCCGCATCTCTTGTCGTAAAGCTCCGCAATGGCGCCGTCCGGATCCAGCCTGATGATGAAGTATTGGTTCTCCATCCTTTCCGGCGTCACGGTCATTGTGATCGGCGCGTCCGGCGCAGCATCACCCAGGTAGTACGCATTGCATCCCTTTGAGGGCAGACGGGCGGCATGGAACAGGATATTCTCCGTTTTGCACCCAGCTGAAGAAAAATCCTCTTCATCAAAACTGAATTCCCTGGCCGCAACCTGGCATGGAATTGCCTCACGGGTACGCGAGTCCGCCAGCTGCGTTGCGGCAAACCCATCCGGCACGCATAGGCACGCAGTCCCGTCACGTTCAAAACCAAGGGTGTTGAAGACGACGATCCCGTCCTTCTCAAGGTCCATCTGCGCGCTGACCCCATGGAGGGCCTGCCCTATCAGTTCCTCTCCGGTTGCCTTGATCTGCTCGTACTGCACCCTGGACTCGTCATATACTTCCTTGATGGACGAGCCCGGGAGGATATCGTGAAACTGGTTCAGCAGGATGCATTCCCACCCCTTGTGAAGGAGTCCGGCCGGATAATCCAGCCCGGCGCCAGCCGAAAGGACCCTGAGGAATTCGGCGTCCTGGTAAAGGAACTCGCTTTTGCGGTTGTATCTCTTGTTCCGGCCCATCGATGTGTACGTGCCCCTGTGGTACTCAAGATAAAGTTCTCCCACCCATCTGGGCAGGTACTTGTGATCCCCCACCCGGGCCTGGAGCTTGTCGAAGTAGCCCAGCGAAGCACCCTGGACCACCTTGGGACAGCCGGGGAGCCCCTTCTCCATCCGCCTGCCGTATTCAAGCTGTTCCCTCGTGGGACCCCCGCCGCCGTCTCCGTATCCATAGGAGACAAGCACGTCGTTGTTGATGCGCTTGTCCTGATACCGCCTCCAGGCGCCGATGACCGCTTCGGGACTGAGAAATCCGTTGTACGTCGTGAAATAGGCGTCGGGGCTTCTTCCGATTTCCTTTGTGGTGATGAGGTGGGACAATACCTCGCTGCCGTCGATGCCCGCCCACATGAACGTATCGGCCGGGAACTTGTTGAACTGGCACCAGTTGATTTTCGTCGTCATGAAATAGTCGATCCCGCACTTTTTCATGATTTGAGGCATCAGGGCGCTGTATCCGAAAACATCCGGGAGCCAGAGCACGCGGTTGTCCACCCCGAATTCATTCATGAAGAATCTTTTCCCATGAAGTATCTGCCTTATCAGGGACTCGCCGGAAGAAAGGTTGCAGTCGGCTTCCACCCACATGGAGCCCTCGGCTTCCCATCGGCCTTCGAGGATTTTCTCCTTCA
>CAZFWQ010000090.1:0-12014 GCA_964522755.1 uncultured Oscillospiraceae bacterium
ATGCACTCGGCTTTGTATCCATGGGTTCTGTCGATGCCAGCGTCAAGGCTGTCACGGTCAACGGCATCGCCGCGACAGTGGCCAACCTCAAGAATGCAACATACCCCATCCGCCGTACCCTGGACGTCATGACCAAGGGCATGCCGATCGGCGCGACTGCTGTTTACATCGACTTCATCCGCAGCACGAAGGTGCAGGCCATCGCTGAAAAGGAAGGTTACCTGAGCATTCGGGAATGACAGCCAGGACAAAAGGGCAGGATACGGACTTGACAGCCAAGATAATAGGGCTGGACGAGGACTTGACGGCCAAGATAATAGGACTGGACGAGGAAATGACAACCAAAAATCAAGGGTTCAGGATTCAGATGGAAAACAGGCGTTTTCCGGACTGATTCCCGATACCGATGGCGACAGGGCTGTTCTGGCGATTGCCGGAACGGCCCTGTCGGGAAGTGTGGAACAATGCGCGGAAAAAATGCACATATCAGGGCAAGGGTACTAGTTGATGGAACCACGGACTTCTTCATGCGCTGGGGCATCCGCCTGCTCGCGTTTCTCAGCGTTGTCATGATGGGTTTCATTTTCGTGTTCGTCATCGGACGAGCCTGGCCTGTCATCAGGGAAAGTGGCTGGCAATTCTGGACCGGGGTGAATTTTGACCGGCAGATCTCGGAAGCGTACAATGCGCCGGTTGGTGAGCCCATTTACCAGTTCGGCATGTTCGGGCTCATTGCGGGCACACTGGCCAGCACCCTGCTGGCCCTCCTGCTGGCTGTACCCGTCGGCATCGGGGCGGCGGCCATGCTGAACGAGTTTGCGCCGATCTGGCTGAAAAGGCCGGCGATGACACTTGTCCGGCTACTCGCATCCATCCCGTCCATCGTGTTCGGCCTGATCGGCCTGATGGTGGTGGTACCGCTGGTTGAGAAGCTTTTCATCACCGTGGACATGCAGATCGCCTATCTGGCCCTTTTCCAGATGACGGGACGCGGATTGTTCACATCCGTCGTTGTGCTTGCATTCATGATAGTGCCGATGGTTGTCGCCCTGTCAATGGATGCCATTGGCAGCGTGTCCGATTCACTGCGGGAGGTCGGGTTCGCCGTGGGCATGACGCCTTGGCGCGTGACATGGAAAGTGGTGCTGCCTTCCGCCAAGTCCGGCATCATCGCCGGCATCATCCTGGCTTCAGGTCGCGGAATAGGGGAAGCGATCGCCATTTCCATGGTATGCGGCGGCATCGGTCTGGTTCCGGATCCCACCAACGGCGTCGGATTCCTTTTCGGCCCCATCCTGACGCTGGCCTCCGCCATCATCAACAAATCCGAAGCCATTTCCGTCCCATCCATCGAATCGGCGCTGTTTGCCTGCGGCGCGGTTCTCCTGGCCATCGGGGCCGTGCTGGGCGTTCTGTCGCGGCAAGTGGAACGCCTGATTCGCAGGAAGGAGGGTGCCAATGCGTAGCAGGAAAGTGGAAAGTCTTCTCGGCATGTCGGGTTCATGGCTATCAGTGCTGCTCATCATGTCGGCTTGCCTGTTCATCGTCGCCTATGTCATGCTGGAAGGCGCAGGCGTCATCAACCTGAGATTCCTGACTCAGGAACCGAGTTCATCCGCATTGTCGGCCAAGGAGGGCGGCATCCTCACGCCCATCATTGGCACGATTCTCCTGACAGTCATCGGGATGCTGATAGCGTGGCCGGCGGCACTCTCGACAGCGCTTTTCCTCGTGCATGACAGCCGGAGGGGGTTCTTTTCAGACCTTATCCGGGTGGCCATCGACATTCTGGCCGGCGTGCCGACAGTTGTCATCGCGTTGTTCGCCCTTGCCCTGTCCACCTCTCCGGGACTTGGCTTCCTGAGCGTGACCATTGAGGGCGGAGCCGGGTTGAACCGTTCCTATGGCCGTTCCTTCCTGGTCGCCGGCATTGCGATGGCCGTCATGGTGCTGCCGTTTGTCGTCAAGACGGCGGAGGAGGCCATCAAGTCGGTTCCAAGGCAGTATTACGAAGCCTCGGTGGCACTTGGCGCGACGAAATGGTACACGGTTCGGAAAATCATCCTGAAAACGGCGCGTCCGGGACTGATTACAGCCGTCATCCTTGGCATGGGACGCATCATCGGCGATACGGCCATTGTCCTGATCACCCTGGGCGGCACGCTTCGCATGACGGGGCTGCAGCCATGGTGGATGCCGGACAACTGGGTCAGCACACTTCGCAACACCGGCAGCACGCTGACCTCGTACATCCTGTACACATCGCCCGCCGGGGAAGGGAACAGCACTGACGTTTCCTTCGGCGCGTCCTTCGTGCTGGTCGCCGTCATACTTCTCTTGAACGGCATTGCGGCTTTGGCAGGCAGTCCGGGAACAAGGCAGGGACTGGGTGACCGGGCACGGTCGCGAAACCGGGCAACACGGGCCGATGACCCTGATATAGAGCTTTCACCGGGCGGGAGCCTTGTTGATGCCGACATGCTGCTCAATGAATGCAACCCTGAAGCCGGCATGATGCAGGCAGACGCAGGAAAGACGGATCCAGCGGGGAGAATTCGCACTTTGGGCGGGGAAGGGGGTTCCGACTTATGACGGAACTGGACAAAGAGGCACAGGATTGGCTCCAGGCTGTTCCCTCGAGAGATGTCGACATCTCCGTCCCATTGGTGCGTATCAGAAATGTAAATGCCTGGTATGGTTCCATACAAGCATTGCACAACGTGACTTTCGACATTCCCGAACACGCCATCACCGCATTCATCGGGCCGTCCGGATGCGGGAAAACCACGCTGCTCAGGTCAATAAACCGCCTCAACGACCTTGTATCCTCGTATCACCTTGAGGGTGAACTGCTCCTGCGCGGAGAAAACCTTTACGCGCGCAAAGGCGGGAGCTGGGTCAACGGTCTGCGCCGGGGAATCGGGATGGTGTTCCAGGCATCCAACCCATTGCCGGTTTCGGTGCTGGAAAACCTCGTTCTTCCCTTGAGGGAACACTTTCGCATCTCACGCGCGGCAGCGGAGAAAAAGGCAATCGAAAAGCTGAAACTGGCCAACCTTTATGAGGAGGTGGAGGACAAGCTTCACCAGTCCGCACTCCGTCTCTCCGGCGGGCAGCAGCAGCGCCTGTGCATCGCCCGCGCCCTGATGCTGGACTCGGACATCCTCCTGCTGGATGAACCCTGTTCAGCGCTGGATCCCATTTCCACCTATAAAATCGAGGATTTGCTGTCGGAGCTGAAAAGCCGTTTCACCATCATCATGGTGACCCACAATATGGAGCAGGCCAGCCGCATCGCGGACAAGACCGTTTATTTCTATCGGGGAGAGGTGCTGGAATCTGGACCGACTTCGGAAATATTCCTCAATCCGAAGCATCCGCGGCTGCAGCGATACCTGAAGGGCGCCGTATAGCATCCGCGACTGCAGCGATATCAGAAGGGCGCTGTCTAGCATCCGCGACTGCAGCGATATCTGAAGGGCGCCATAGCCCCTGAGCTGGATTTCATGTATCTAACACAATGACAACACGTTTCCAACAAAATCCCAAGCCAGCTGAACATGGTTCCAACAAAGAGCCTGTATGCTGTCATCAGAACAAATGATTGCAGGCGGCATGAATGAAAATGGCCCTGCGGAGCATCTGACTGTAAAATGAAATCAAGGAGGAACCAAAATGAAGAAATGGCCAAAAATGCTGACTGCCTCCATTGTGGCCGCGGCAGTCCTCTCCAGCCAGATCCTGGCGTCCATGGGCGCGACACAGCTGACAGCCGCTGTAAAAACCACTGCATCTTCCCCGGTCCCGATCGTTCAAACTGTAAAAGCAGTCAAGAGCGTCATTTTTCTGATTCCGGACGGAATGAGCGTCTCCGCGACAACCTTGGCCCGCTTCTTCAAGGACTCCAGCGGCAAGACCCCGCTCTCGCTGGATGCAATGGCAAGCGGACTTGTCCGCACCCAATGGGCCGCAGGGATGATCACAGACTCCGCACCCGCGGCAACGGCCTTTTCCACAGGGTTCAAATCAGATGACGGCATGATCGGCGTCCTTCCTAAGGCACAGGGAAGCGCTCCGGTCGCGAACATACTCGAGGCGGCAAGACTCGCGGGAAAATCCACCGGAATCATCGCCACTTCGGAAATCGTCCACGCAACACCGGCTGACTTCATCGCGCATGATGTTTCACGCAAGAACTACGACAATATCGGTGAACAGATGGTATACAACGGTATCGATGTCATTCTCGGCGCAGGTGATTCATTCCTGTCGACTGCGGTCCGAAAGGATCGCGAGGATATGAACGCCGTCCTGAAGGGCAAAGGCTATGACATCGTCACAACACCGGCACAAATGCTCGCCAGCAAATCTTCAAAAATCTGGGGTTCGTTCTCGAAGGTCAATCTTGCCTACGACATGGATCGCGACCCATCGAAAGAACCTTCCTTGTCGGAAATGACCAGGAAGGCGATTGAGATTCTGTCGAAGAATCCCAATGGATTCTTTCTGATGGTCGAAGGCAGCAAAATCGACTGGGCCGCCCATGCGAATGACACCATCGGCATCATCACCGATACGCTTGCCTTTGACGCCGCCGTGAAAGTCGCACTGGACTATGCAAAGCAGAGCGGGGAAGTATCCGTGCTCGCTTCCACGGATCATGGCAACAGTGGTCTTTCCATCGGCAGTTCAACGACAAATGCAGACTACAACAAGCGTCCCGTCAGCGATTTCATCGACCCGCTGAAAAAGGCAAAGCGCACGATTGAAGGCACAATGGGCAAATTCGCGACAATGCTGCTGCCGGACCGGTCCAATGTTGATAACCTTGCCGGTACATGGTACGGACTGACCGACCTGACAGCCGATGAGAAGACGGCACTCGCGGGTGCTGCCAAGGTTGCCGACATGGGTCCCATGATGGTGGCGATGCTGGCCAAACGGGCCAATCTCGCGTATACCACAACCGGTCACACCGGTGAAGATGTCGTGCTCTACTCGTGGTCTCCCGATGGTGACCGCTTGACCGGCACGGTGGATAATTCGGATATGGCAAAATACATGGCGAAAAAACTTGGTTTGGATTTGGCTGCAACCACGAAGAGACTGTTTTCCGATGCCGTAAAGGCATTTACCGCAAAAGGGGCCGATGCACGTCTGATTCTGGACAAGAACAACGGCAATCACCTGCTTGTCGTAACGAAAGGCACCCAAACCCTCTACTTGCCGGTCAATAAAAACGAAGCTTTCATTGATGACAGGATGGTATCCCTTCCCGGTGTGTCTGTTTTGTCCGGTGACGTGTTTTATGTTTCACAGGATGCCATCAGTCTGATTCGTTGATTCGGAATCCTCACCGGAACGGACCGTTCATCATCCGACCTGCCGCAGACAAGGCAGCAGCCTTTTCCCCTCGCGTCATACGCTTTGGGAAGAGGCTGCTGCTTCTGCCGGATCGTCATGGGTATGGCTGCGTGTCATCCCTGCCTGTCAGCTCCCGATAATCCGCTCCTGCGGTTGCATGGCATTTCACAGCCTCCAAGCTTGTCAATCATTTCACAATTTCATCTTGACACGTTGCCTGATTGCGTTATAATGAAACCAACCAACAGAATAAGGCATCCGGTTGATGATTGAGGGAGAGCGGTGCATTGCACCCGCCGACGGAGTGAATCTCGCAGGCACAAGGACCTCGATCGGACGGCTCTCTGGAGAGATCGCCCCTTCCCCCTGACGGGAGGCGCGGCGGCGCCGAAGGGGCAAGTTCCATGTCAGATGAGGCTTTCAGGGCGACATCGGTGGAATGTATCTCTCAGGCAAAGGAACAGGGAAGGGAATTCCGCGCAAAGGCGCGCGGGACGCATTCGTCACATCCGGAGTCAAACAATGGTTTGACTTTTTTTGTACCGTTTTACCAATCGTTTCTCCAGCTGGTTCCACATGCGGTCCGTACATCCCACATGCATTCGCACCACCCCGGAACCCTTTTCACCATTGCCAGCATTATCTTCAAGCGGAAACAGGAGGGATTCACATGCCGAAAATCATCGTCACCGACAAGATGTCCGCCAATGGCGTCGACTATCTCAAGGCCAGGGGATTCGAAGTAGATACCCCGTATGGCATCTCGCACGAGGACCTCCTCGGCGTGATTGATCAGTATGATGCGATCATCGTGCGTTCCGCCACGAAAGTGAAGCAGGATGTCATCAGCAGGGGAGTGAACCTGAAAGTGGCTGGCCGGGCCGGCAACGGCGTCGACAACATCGATGTGGCGGCCTGCACGAAGCGCGGCATCGCTGTTGTAAACACCCCGGAAGGCAACATCATGGCTGCCGCCGAAATGAGTGTGGCGCTGATCTTCGCCGTATTCCGCAACGTCGCGCCGGCGCATCACGCGGCCAAGATGAATGATTTCCGCCGCAACCGCTTCGTGGGCGAGGAACTCGAAGGAAAAACCGCCGGGGTCATCGGCCTCGGGAAAATCGGTTCCATCGTGGCCCGCAAATTAAAGGGCGTCGGAATGACCGTCATCGGGTACGATCCGTACATCACGGAAGAACGCGCCGCGTCCCTTGGCGTCGAACGCATCGCCACCATCGATGAACTGCTGGGTCGCTCGGACCTTATCACCATCCACATTCCAAAAAGCCCTGAGAGCAAGAACCTTATCGGCGCGCGCGAACTGAGCCTGTGCAGGAAGGGCGTCCGCATCGTGAATGTCGCCCGCGGCGGCATGGTGGATGAACAGGCGCTGTACGGCGCCATCGTATCCGGACAGGTTGCCGGAGCCGCCCTGGATGTGCAGGAAGTGGAACCGAACTTCAACAAGTCACCCGAAGAGCAGGATTACAAGAATCCGCTGCTCGATTTGGAACAGGTAACCTTCACGCCGCACCTGGGCGCTTCCACCAAGGAAGCAAACCTGAATTGCTCACTGGATGTGGCGAAGATGGTGGAAGCCGTTCTCAACGGGGAACTGGTCGCGGCCGTAAACATGCCTCCGATGTCCGGCGACATGAAGGCCATGCGCCCATATATCGAACTGGGTGAGAAACTGGGTTCCATTTATTATCAGGCGGAGAAGGAGACGGTTCAGCGCATCGAGGTCATATACAGCGGAGATCTTGCCGAGAAGCCCACCAAGCCGATGACACTCGCCATTGTGAAGGGATTCCTGTCTGCGACCGGCAGCACGGACGTGAACTATGTCAACGCGGAGCTGAAGCTCGCTGATTTCGGCGTGGGCCTGGTTGAGAGCCGTTCCAGCCATCTCGACAAATACACCAACCTCATCACGGTCCGTTTTGTCCGCAACGACCGCACACTTGATGTATCAGGCACGGTATTCGCCAAGGACAGCATCCGCATCGTGGATTTCTTCGGCTACAGGATGGATTTTGAACCGACCCCGCATGTCATCGCATTGCAGAACAGGGATGTGCCCGGCATCATCGGCAAGGTCGGCACGGTCCTGGGCGAGAACGGCATCAACATTGCAGCCATGCAGTGGAGCCGCGATGCCACCGGTGACAAGGCGGTTTCGTTCATAAGCATCGACAGTGCGGCCGATGATGGCGTGCTGGCTGGCCTCAAGGCCATTCCCGGCGTTCTGAAGGCTTCCAGGCTTGCTTTTTAAATCCCGGTCACGTTCCATTTCATGTAAAATAAGCATTTGGGCCGGCTGACATGATTCAGCCGGCCTTTTGTATGATAAAATGCATTCAGTACGGGATCCGGGAGCCAATTTCCGTCAGGAACCCGATGCGGCAGGCTCCCTGGACCGAGGCAGCCATGCCTCTGCGAATCATCTTGGAAAGGAACCGGTACGACGGACACCGCAAGGTTGCGTCTGTGCCAGGAAACGACATGGGTAAACCGACCCGCCTGTTTGCCGCCATCGACATCGGTTCTCACAGGCTCCGCATGAAAATAGTCCAGATTGACCGTGATGGAAACGCCGCGGACCTGGAAAATGTGGATTTGCTTGTCCCACTGGGACGAGACACGTTCAACGACGGGAAACTGAGTTTCGCATCCGTCCGCGCCACCTGCGACGCCATTGCCGGCTTCAAGCGGCTCATGACGGACTATGGCGTGACGGAAAGCCGCGTTGTCGCCACCAGCGCGCTCCGGGAAGCGTCCAACCGCGAGTACATGATAGACCAGATCCGGATGCTCACGGAATTCGACGTTGAGATTATAAACAATTCCCAGGAAAAATTCCTCACGTTGCAGGCCGTCAAGAACCTGATGAGGGAATCCGGCACCTTGAAGCCCGAAGAGAGCCTGCTGGTTCTTGACATCGGTGCGGGCAGCATACAGCTCTCACTATGCGATCCGATGCTGCTGGTCAACAGCCAGAGCATGAAAATAGGCGCGCTGCGCATCAAGGAAGCCATGTCACGCATCGAAAAGCACACGCTGCATTTCAACAAGGTGCTGGAAGAATACATTGAAGCCCATATTGAAAGCGTCGAATCGTTCAGGGGAAGCGGCGAAGTCACCCGTTTCGCCGTTGTGACCGGCGAGTCGGAGCCGCTGACGCGTCTTTCCGGCCTTGACAGGATGGAAGGTATTCCGGTGATTTCGCGTGACCGATTCGAAACTGCCTTCAGGAGGGCGTCAGCCATGTCGACGGGCATGCTCGCGGCCGCCTGCGGAATCGCCCAGGCAGAAGCGGAAGTCATCGTTCCGGCACTCATACTGATCCGCAAGTTCTTTGAAAAGACCGGGGCGGACGAAGTGATGCTTCCCCACATCACACTGGTGGATGGACTGATTGCCGAACACATACTGGCCTTCCGTCCCAGGTCGGAGCAGGACGCATTTGAGGAAGACATTCTCAGCAATGCTGCCCATCTTGCGCAAAGGTATCGCTACAATGTCCAGCACACGCATTATGTGATGAACTCCGCACTTGTCATATATGATGGATTGCGGCCTGTCCACGGGATGGCTCCGAGGGACAGGTTCCTGCTGCAGGTGGCCGCGCTTCTGCATGACATAGGCAAGTTCATCGGCGCGGACCCGCACTACGTATACTCCTATAATATCATCAAGGCATCCCAGCTGGCCGGCCTGTCGGATTCCGAGCTGGTTTCCGTCGCGAACATAGCCAGGTTCCATTCCGTTGAAGAGCCGGCTTTCGACAATGACAGCCTGAAGAAGCTCGATATCGGCGACCGGATCAAGGCAATGAAGCTCATCGCAATCATCCGCCTGGCCGATGCGCTTGACACGAGCCACAGGCAGAAGATAGGAAATCTCCGACTGGAGCTTGGCGTGGATTCCTGCAGGCTCAAGGGGGAAAGCCGGGAAGAAACGGCTCTCGAGCAATGGACGTTCCAGATGAAGGCAGAATTTTTCCGCGAGGTTTTCGGACTGCTGCCGATACTGACAGCCGTGAACAAGGCGGGGAAACCGGAGATGACACCATGAAAAAGGAAAAGCTGAAAAAGCCGGGAATGGCGGAGGCCTCCACGAAAAAGGCGAAATTGGGAAAGCCGGGAATGGTGAAAGCCGCCACCAAAAAGGCAAAATTGAATAAGCCGGGAATGGCGAAAGCCACCACGAAAAAGGCAACGGTGAAAAAGACGAAAACGCCGCCGGCACCCCGTGAACTCGCTCAAGGTCCAGCCAATGCGACGCCAGATTCACGCGCGGGCAGGATGGGAACCGAAATTGCGAGACCGGAATTTTACCTCAACCGGGATCTCAGCTGGCTGGAGTTCAACCAGCGCGTGCTCGATGAAGCGAACGACAAGGAAAACCCGCTCTTCGAACGGTTGAAATTCCTTGCCATCACCCAGTCCAATCTTGACGAATTCTACATGGTGCGGGTCGGATCTCTCAACGATCAGGTGGAAGCCGGTTACGAGAAGGCGGATTCCTCCGGGCTCACGCCATCCGTGCAGCTTGCCCGGATAAGCGCCAGGGTTCACCTGATGTTCGATGAAGCGTATCGCATCTGGAGCCGCAAACTGGCTCCACGCATGCGCAGCTTCGGATTCAGGCTCCTGCATGAGCCTGACTTGTCCCCGGTGCAGCTGGAGTGGCTTTCGGGCCATTTCAACAGCTTCATCTATCCCGTGCTGACGCCGATGGCTGTCGATTCCGGCAGGCCGTTCCCCCTGATTCAGAACAAGTCCCTGAACATCGGCGTGCTGATAGAAGAGGAGGAGGAAGCATCCGGTTATATTTTTGCGACCGTGCAGTCTCCTTCCGTCCTTGAACGCGTCGTCATCCTTCCAATGGAATCAGGGGGCGGAATCGAATTCATGCTCATGGAAGAGATCATCGCGCTGTTCATCGATCGCCTGTTCATCGGCAAGAAGATCCTGGCGGCCGCAGCGTACCGTGTAACGCGCAACGGGGATCTGGCCATTGACGAGGATGAAGCCGAAGACCTGCTTCTGGAAATCGAAAAATCCATCAGGCAGCGGCGCTGGGGGGTGGCAGTCCGGCTGGAAATCAAGAAGGACGCCGATCCCCGCATACGCTCCGTGCTTCTGGATGAACTGGACCTGGGGGATGATGAACTTTATGAAGTGCGCGGCCCCCTCGACCTGACCATACTGTTCGGGCTGTACGGGTTTCCCGGGACCACGGAACTTAAGTATCCAGCTTACAATCCGCAGCCGAATCCAGCATTTGCCGGACATGCCAGTCTTTTCGAGGCGATCCGGTCCGGCGATATCCTGATGCATCATCCATTCGAGTCCTTCAGCCCCATCATCGAGCTGATAAGGGAAGCCGCGCGGGACCCGGCCGTGCTGGCCATCAAACAGACCCTGTACAGGGTGAGCGGCACATCTCCCATCGTCCTCGCCCTGGCGGAGGCAGCCGAGAACGGCAAGCAGGTCACCGTGCTTGTGGAACTCAAAGCCCGGTTCGACGAGGAGAACAACATCCAGTGGGCCAAACAGCTGGAAAAGGCCGGATGCCACGTGATTTACGGATTGGTCGGCCTGAAGACACACTGCAAGATCACCCTCATCGTACGGATGGAGGAAGAAGGCATCCAGCGCTATGTCCACCTTTCCACAGGCAACTACAACGATGTCACTGCGCGCATCTACACTGACCTGAGCCTCCTGACGTGCAACAAGTACTGCGGCGAGGATGCATCCGCCGTATTCAACTCCCTGTCCGGCTATTCGGAGCGGCCGCGCCTGCGCAGGCTGGTCATGGCGCCCACCATGCTCAGGCAGACCTTTTCTTCTCTCATCGGACGGGAAGCCGCGTTCGCGGAAGCCGGCAGGAAAGCGGGCATCCGGGTGAAAATCAATTCCCTTGTTGACACGGGCATTATCGAACAACTATATCGCGCATCCATGGCCGGCGTGAAAATAGACCTGCTTGTGCGGGGAATGTGCTCCCTGAAGCCAGGCGTGGAGGGCGTCAGCCACAATATCACCGTTCGCAGCATCGTGGGGCGGTATCTTGAACACAGCCGCATCTTCCGGTTCGAGAACGGCGGGAATCCGGAGCTTTACCTCTCCAGCGCCGATTGGATGGAGCGCAACCTGGACAGGCGCGTGGAACTGCTGTTTCCAATAGAAGACGCAATGCTGCGTGAACGGATTGAAGACATTTTGGAGACATATGAGGGCGATACGGAAAAAATGCGCCATATGGATGCGGACGGCAATTACCACAAACTGAAAGGGAAGCGCGGGATCCGGGTTGACGCGCAGGCACGATTCATGGAAATCGCCATGATTGCTTCGGAACCGGCGCCAGCCGGCGGGCCCACCCTGTTCAACAACAGCACGAAAAACATATGACGGCAGCGGGAGGATGAAGCTTGAACAGAAAAGTGGCGATAGTGGCATTGGGATGCCCGAAAAACGATGTGGACAGCGAGATCATGCTGGGCCTGCTTCTTGGCAGGGGATATGAGGCGGTGCCCGATACGGCGGCGGCGGATGTGGTCCTGGTCAACACCTGCGCCTTCATCAAGGGAGCCCAGGAGGAAGCCATTTCAGCCATTCTCGCAGTTGCGCGCCTGA
>CAZFWQ010000091.1:0-11989 GCA_964522755.1 uncultured Oscillospiraceae bacterium
TCAACACGTCATCAGGCTTTCGGACGGGCGCTGCGGTTCTTCAACACGTCATCCGTTTTCCGAATGAGACCGGCTTCAATGACATTTTCAAGGATTTCCCTGTTTTTACGAATATCCAGCACTTTCAATGCATTGTCTGCCTCACTGAGCGAATACAGGAGTGCAAATTCGATCTGGTCCCTGTTTCTTTCAACGAACCCGGTGATTGATTCGTCCTGATGGCCGTACTGCTTCAGAAGTGGATTGTAACTGCCGCTTTTTAAGTCCTTCTCCAAATCGTCCAAAGCGTCAATCAGATAAATCCATCGTCCAAGGTTGTATCCCAGCCAGGCCAATCCCTTGCGGGTGGCCGCATCCTTCACCAGCGGGCAGTCAAACAGTATTTCCATGATGCGGGCGAACGGTTCGGCCGCTTCATCCACCGAGGTGCATCCAGCCGATTCCAGCGCCTGAAGTTCCGCCAGCCTGGCTTGTATGCCGGAAGCCTGTTCCTGCCAGCGCTTTCCGGCCTTGCCGGCGGCACGTGAAAGCATCAGGGTGCCTGCGGCGCCTGGCAGGCTGTGTTCGTCTTTCCATTTGTCCCTCAGGTTGTAATACGCAAGGAGGACATTCATGTCTGCAGCATAGGAGACAACCGGGCCCGGTGCCGTCACGGCGTGCCTCCGGGTCGGATGCGCCACGCACCGCTCCCTCAGGACATGGTTTGGGGAGGGGTCCAGCGCGTCCAGAAGCAGTGCAAGGAACGAAAGATCGTAACTGAGGGAAAGCCGCGCCCCCTGCCCGCTATGTCGGCCGATGGCCTTGCAGACGGCGCAGTAGTATGCCCTGTAGACCTCATATTCACGCATCTTCAGTTCCGGCTTGTCAGGATTCACATAACCAAACACATCATTGTCCCTTGTTCTCGAAACTGACGCCCTGCACGTGGATGTTGATGGCTTTCACGGTGAGTCCCGTCATTGTCTCCACGGCGGCCTTGACCCTTTCCTGCACCCTCCATGCCACATCGGGGATGCGTGCGCCATAATCGACAATGAGGAACAGGTCGATGGATGTCTCCAGCCCGGAAAGTTCAACCTTCACCCCTTTGGATGCGCCCTTGCGCCCGAGCACCTGGGATATGTTGTCCGCGATGCCGGCGCTCATGCCGGCCACGCCTTCCGTTTCGGTTGCCGCGGCATGGGCGATCACGACGATGACGTCAGTGGCGATGCGTACTTCACCGATGCCCTCATCGGGCTGCGGGATCGCTTGTTCCTGTTCGTCCATTCATGACTCCTTACTTGAGCTCCTGGCGGTTCACACGGATGACGTCGAGCGTCTCGGCGAGAATGGATTCCACCTTGTCCAGGACGCCGTCCGCGTATTCCCGTGTTCCCAACCGGATTTCACGTGAATTCTTCTTGGCGTTCCCGATGATGACACCAGCCTGTTCCACAGCTTTGCGTGAAATCTCATGCTCATCAACCAGCGCAGTGATGCGGGTTTCCGCATTTCGGAGGATTTCCGCGGCCTGGCGTTCGGCTTCTTCGAGAATGTGAGCCCTGTCCACGGAAATATTCCGCGCCGTCTTTATGTCGTCGGGCAGTTTGAGCCGGATATCCTGTATCAGTTCAAGCACCTCGTCGCGGCGCACTACGCAGCGTCCCGAAAACGGGATATTCATGCCGCGTTCCAAAGTCTCTTCCAGTTGTTCCAGCAATTCCAGCAATTCCATCAGTATCCTCCCGACCGTTTCTCAGCCTTCACGGTTGTACTTCGCACGTATCGTGGCCGCTGTCCCTTCAGGCACAAAATCTTCCACGGAACCGCCATGACGGGCCAACTCGCGCACTGCGCTCGAACTGAGAAACGAGTATTGTGCGCCTGCCATCATGAACAGGGTTTCCATGGATGGATTCATGTGCTTGTTCATCATGGCCATCTGCATCTCGTATTCAAAATCAGAAACGGCCCGCAACCCCTTGACGATGGTCGTTGCGCCGATTTCTTCCATGAAATGGACCAGAAGGCCGGTAAATGAGCATATCTCAATGTTCTTTCTATCACCAATGGCGATCCGCAGCAGCGAAATCCGCTCTTCCATGGAGAAGGCCGGCGTTTTGCCGCTGTTTACAAGAACTGCCACAATGAGCCTGTCGCAAAGGGCGGATGCCCTGTCGATGATGTCCATGTGACCGCGTGTGACCGGGTCGAAGCTTCCTGGAACAACAAAAACACCCATGCACCTTGTCCTTCCCGTTTCATCGTTCTACGGCGGATTCACCGAGTAGACTTTACAAGCTTCGCGGCGAGCCACCAGGAAGATCTGTAAATGCGCTCATGTTTTATTGGATTTCACTATGCGAGCAACGCATTTACAGAATAGAAGGAAAACACAGTTTCGCCGTATTCCCTCCGCCGCTGCAATATCCACCTTCCAACCGTGTCGGGAGGCGTCTCTCCGTGGTGATGTTCCACCACGGCCATGCAATTGTCTTCCATTATACCATTTTCATCAAGCATGAGAAGCGTTTTCAGGACAAAATCGCGCAGATAGGGCGCATCGGCAAACACTAGCCCGAACCGGCGGTGATTCGCTGCCAGGATGCGGATGGCTTTTTCCGTATCCATGCCCATAATCTCACCTCTTGGCATGAGCCTTGTTTTTTCAAGGTTCATGCGGATGATGCCGCAGGACTTCCTGTCCATGTCGACGAAGACCGCATCTGCAGCCCCGCGCGAAAGTGCTTCCATCCCAAGGCTGCCGGACCCCGCAAAAAGGTCCAGGACGTGCCTCCCGGGAATTTCAGCCTGGATGATGCTGAACACGGACTCTTTCACGCGATCGGCGGTGGGCCTGGTCCTGTTTCCGGGCGGCGCCGCAATCGGAATGCCCCCGGCTGTTCCTGCAATGATCCTGGGCATGCCCCACCATCCTTTCCGATGAAATACTGGCCTGCGATTTGTCCTGATGCTTGGGAGCGGCTCAGTTCATGGCAATATCCCTGATTCGGCTGGCGAACCGGTGCATCAGATAGTTTCTCAATTCGCGCGATTCGCTGTCCTGAAGCTGTGACACGGGTCCAGCCAGCAGGATTGCCTCGTCGCGGGCTGCCTGCATCAGGTCGATGTCGGCGTAGAGGTTTGCGATGCGGCACTCCGGCAGTCCGTGCTGCCTGGTGCCGAAGGCTTCTCCCGGTCCCCGAAGCTTCAGGTCCTGTTCGGCCAGCACAAACCCGTCCTGTGTCGCCGCGATCGCGGAAAGCCGCTCGGAGGCGGTTTTGCCGCCGCCTCCCCTGAAAAGGATGCAATGGGACTGTTCCGCGCCCCGTCCCACACGTCCCCGCAGCTGGTGCAGCTGTGAGAGGCCGAACCTTTCGGCATTTTCGACAATCATCACGCAGGCGTTTGGCACGTTCACCCCAACCTCTATGACCGTAGTAGCCACCAGGATATCCAGCATCCCGGCGGAAAAAAGAACCATGACCGCGTCTTTGTCCTTTGATTTCATCCGGCCGTGGACGAGGCCGACCCGAAGGTCCGGAAACACGTGCTCCCTGAGCTTCTGAGCCATGAGGACGGCTGATTCGGCCTGCATCTCTTCCGATTCCTCCACCAGCGGGCACACAACATATGCCTGCCTGCCTTCGGAAACCATTTTTCTGATGAATGCCTCTATGCGCGCGCGCATGGATTCATCAACGACGAAGGTGCGTATGGGTTTGCGTCCCGGCGGCAATCCGTCGATGACGGAAATATCCAAATCACCATACAGCAGCAGCGACAAGGTTCTCGGGATGGGTGTGGCCGTCATGACAAGCATGTGGGGCATGGCACCCTTTCCCGAGAGCATGGCGCGCTGTCGCACCCCAAACCGGTGCTGCTCATCGGTGATGACCAGTCCAAGCCGGGCGAAAGCCACATCGCCCGTCAGCAGGGCGTGGGTACCGATGACCAGGTCGGGGCCGCCGGCAGCCAAATCAGACAGGATCTTTGACCTTTCCCGCTTCCCCATGCCGCCCTTCAGGCAGGATATGCGGATGGCGGGAGGATTGAATGGGGTCTGGCCTCCCGGACCCGGCAACCCGCCCAGGAGAATCTCTGCGGCGCGTTTGTGCTGGTCCGCGAGGATTTCAGTGGGAACCATCAGTGCCGCCTGATAGCCTGCCCTGATGGCGGATACCGCTGCCATGAACGCGACAACCGTCTTGCCTGAGCCGACATCTCCCTGCAGCAGGCGGTTCATGGCAACCGGCTTTTCCATGTCAGCCAGCAGCTCGCCCAAAACCTTCTCTTGTGCCGGGGTCAATTGATACGGCAATTGATCCCGTAAATCCGAAAGCGCGTCACGCGCCATCGGGATGCCGTCTTTTCTAAGGTTTGCTCCGCGCTGCACCCGCATGCCCACCTGCAGTTCCAGCAATTCATCGAAGGCGAGCCGCCGTCTTGCCTTGAGGGCGTCCTCTTCCCTATCCGGAAAATGGATGGTCGCGACGGCATCCGCCCAACCCGTCAAACCGTGCCGAATCCGCATGGGGGACGGAATCCGTTCTTCCATGGCTCCTTTCGTCATTTTCAATGCTTCCCGGACATGGGATCGAAACTGGTTCTGTGAAATGCCTTCCGTAAGCCCGTAGACGGGCATCACGCGGCCGGCCCTTGAATCCCCCTCCGGAATGAGCTCGAATACGGGATTTGTCATTTCAATCCGGGTCCCGGACCGTTTTGCGATACCGAAAAAAAGGAACCTGTCACCCGCATGGATGTTGCGAACGGCAAAATCCTGATTGAACCAGGTGATGTTCATGAAACCTGACCCGTCGGAAACCAGCAGACGCCATACTGACAGCGCCCTCCTTGGGCGGCTGTGAACCGGAAGCGCTGCCGCGGCTGCTTCCACGGCACATTCATCGCCATCCTTCACCTCGCCGATTGCAAGGGTTTTGGTCCTGTCCTCATAACGGACGGGAATGTGGAGCAGGAGATCCCGCAAGGTGATGATGCGCAGTTTGGCCATGAGGGCTGCGCGCTTTGCGGCAATGCCGCGAATCGCGACTATCGGTTCATCCAGACTGGCATGGGCGCTCATTTCCCGCATCGCTCCTCCAGAATCCGCATCCGTCATGCTATATGCCATTGAATTATATCATGGATATGGGCAAGCCAATACGGATGAAGGCGCATTGATGTTTTGGCATGCAGCGCTCATCAGCGCACATCGCGCACATCGCGGTTTCCTCAGAAAAGCAAAACCTGAAAAACAACACTGAAAACCAAAACCTTGCAACAGCCCGACATCTGTGATAAAATGTTTTTCGCTGTGAAGTTTTGGCCGAAGGACCCACCGGGTGCGGCTTTATATAAGATTCAACCGCAGCACGAGGAGGTATGTGAGATGGCTAAATGTGAAGTCTGCAGCAAAGGCCAGCATTTCGGTTTGTTGGTGAGCCATTCAAACCACAAGACAAACCACGCGTGGAAACCCAATGTCAAGAAGATTCATCTGGAAGTGAACGGCCAGTCAAAATCCATGAACATCTGTGCAAGATGCCTGCGCGCAAGCAGGATGACCAAATCTGTTTGATTTGTCAATCTGATGCCGATTGCGACCGACATCCTTCAACAAGTGAAAACAGGAAGAAATGTGGCTCACGCCACATTTTTTTTATTCTTTTTCATTCCACGGCAATGTCAACGAACGTTGGCCAAAGCTCTCGCCAGTGAAGCCCCATCAGAATCAACAATTTTGACGGCCACTTCCAATTTTGATTCCAGTTCTTCCCTTGTGACGTCGTCCAGCATGACTTCAGTATCGGAGCGGAACATGTTCCGGCTGAGCATCAAGGATTCGCCAAGCTGCAAGCCCGACAGCTGCTCAAGCAGATCCTGCCCGGTCAGCAGTCCCGAAACATTCACCCGGCCTCCGAAAAAACTGTTTTCAACGGCACGGACATGGATATCCGGGATTCCTTCAACCTGCAGCGCCATGATGCCGCACAACCTCCGTACTTCATCTGCCGCGGCCATCCCGGTGGCGATGCTGACCATGCGTTTCCCTGCATGAAATCCGCCGGAACAGGGCTTTTCCTGTGTGATGGACTCCAACTCCATCAGGAAATCTTCCCTGAATGACGCCAGCATGCCCACCCCGTTCTCAATCTGGGGGAAGTCCTCATAGCAGGCTGCTTCGGGAATTCCAACTTCCGCCGCCAGGTAAAGTTCGTCAGCCGCATAAACGGTTCGTGTCTGCACCTGCCTTAGAAAGCGTTCCTGCCACCAGTGAACCCTATTGATGATTTCCCTGGCGGATTCGGCATCGAATGCCCTCATTTGCGGCAATCCCTCACGATATCGCGTCAGCCCGACAGGCACTATCGAAATGCTGTGCAGCACGGGTGCAAATGAAGAAAGATCTTCCAGTGTCCGCTCCAGTTCGGGGCCGTCATTCCAACCGCGGCACAGGACGATTTGCGCATTGATCGTGATGCCTGCATCCGCAAGTTTTCCGACCCGTTCCAATATGTCGCCTGCGAAGCGGTTTCCGAGCATCCGGACGCGAAGTTCCGGATTTGTCGCATGTACGGACACATTGATGGGTGACATGCGGTACCGGATGATGCGGTCCAGTTCAGCCCCGCTCATATTCGTCATGGTGATGTAGTTGCCGTATAGAAATGAAAGCCTGGCGTCATCATCCTTGAAGTACAGGGATTCGCGCATGCCGCGGGGCAGCTGGTCGACAAAGCAGAAAACGCACTTGTTCGTGCATCCGTGTTCGCAGTCAATGAGCGGGTTTTCGAACTCCAGGCCCAAATCCTCCGACTCATCCTTCTCGACGTCGAAATCCCATTCCGTTCCGTCAGGTTTTGCAATCCGCAGGGACAGAACGGCATCGGCGGCATGGAAACGATAATCGAATACGTCGCAAATCGGTTCGCCGTTCATTGAGACAAGGCTGTCTCCTGGACAGATGCCCAATTCCTCCGCTATGCTGCCTTCATTGACCTGGATGATGGCGGGATATGGCATGATGACACCTCAAAAACTGACGTCGTACTATTTGCGACTAGAATTTCAACGGCTGTCGTACTTTTTCCATCAGGAGTTTCGTTTGAAAAGAACCAGATGAAAAGGGATGGCTGCCATTGCCGCCATCCCCTGTTCGTGCTTGTTTCTCGATTTTGTGCCAATTGCCCTGGCAAACAATGCGTAAGCCTGTTTCAACGAAACTGCGGCATGGCAGCATGTTTGCCCTGAAGCATGCGGCTACTTGGCCTTTTCTTTCTCAATCATGACGATGTCTTTCCCATCGTAAGATCCGCAAGCCTTGCAAACCAAATGGGACAGCTTCAGCGCATGACACTTCGGACATACCACAAAACCCGGCGCTGCCAGCTTGTAGTGGGTCCTGCGCTTGCGTTTGCGCTGTTTGGAGACTTTATTCTTCGGGACTGCCATCTGATACACCTCCGTTCAAGTCGAAATCGAAGCGGGGACGGGAATTCAGTTCTCTTTCGGATCCGTGAACCGATGAAGGGCTTCAAGCCGTAAATCCAACGGTCTGACCAATCCGCAGTCGCAGTCTTTCTGGTTCAGATTCGCCCCGCATTCCTCGCACAAACCCTTGCAGTCTTCCCTGCACAGGATGTATACGGGGGCTTCAAGCAGCAGGGCTTCGGATGCGATGATATCCAATCCGAGTTCATGCCCGGAATACATGTATCGCTCTTCCGGCTCTTCTTCGGCAGACTCCGGTTCCCATTCATCCTTCCCTACCACATCCTCACGGATGCTGACGGAAAGAATGTCCGTGATCGGTTCGCAGCAACGCCTGCATACGGTCTGATAAGGAACGGAGGCGACTGCCTTGAGCTCCATCATGCCGTTATCATTCCTGAGCGCACCCTCCAAGTGAACCGGCCCTGTAAAGGACACCATTGCGATGCCTTCCGCGAGCATTTCAAGCGATTCATCAAGGGAAAAAGATACTTCCGCTCCTGGATTTCTGAGAATCGGCGTGATATCAAGTTTCATTGCGCTCCTCTCAGAACGGTTGCAGACAGGAAAGTAGCGAACTTATATGCGAACACTAAAACAGTATAACCATCCGACGATGCCTTGTCAATTGATTTCTCGCCATTCATGACTTTGTGACTTCGCGCTGTTCGCGCCGAATCAATCGAATTCCGCCGAACTGGCATACATGGTCTCAGAGGCGTTCAATACAGGGGAAACCTTCCGGTCAGTTCTTTTACGGAAGCGGTAATGGATTCCCTGTCGGATTCAAATGCCGGGCCAAGTGTCCTGTGTATCAGATTAGCAATTTCATCCATCTCGGATTCCTTCATACCGCGTGTCGTGACAGCGGGGGTCCCGATTCGGATGCCGCTTGTCGTTGCAGGACTCAGTGTGTCGAAGGGGATGCCGTTCTTGTTGACGGTGATGAATACGTCGTCAAGGCGCAGCTGCGCGTCTTTTCCCGTGATGCCGCGATTGGTCAGGTTCAGCAGCATCAGGTGGTTGTCCGTACCGCCGGAGACGATTTCAAATCCGTTTTCCATCAGCTTTGAAGACAAGTGCCCGGCATTGAGCACCACCTGCCTCTGATAGACGGCAAATGACGGGTCCAGCGCTTCCTTGAAGGAAACGGCCTTTGCGGCAATGACATGCATCAGGGGACCACCCTGGATGCCGGGAAACACTGCCCGGTCGATTTCCTTCCTGTACCTGTCTCGGCACAGGATCATGCCTCCCCGCGGTCCCCGCAGCGTCTTGTGCGTGGTCGTCGTGACGAAGTCCGCATGCGGGACGGGACTCGGATGCACGCCGGCCGCAACGAGACCCGCGATATGGGCCATGTCAACCATGAGAAGGGCTCCGACTTCATCGCAGATGGAACGGAACGCAGCAAAATCCAATATGCGGGAATAAGCGCTGGCACCCGCCACAATCATCTTCGGGCGGCATTCCAGCGCCGTCGCGCGCAGCGCGTCATAATCTATGAAACCATTGTCCGGGCGCACGCCATAAGGGACGACCTTGTAATACCTGCCGGAAATGTTCAGGGCCATGCCATGGCTGAGATGGCCGCCATGGGCCAGGTTCATGCCCATGAACGTATCGCCCGGGGTGAGCATCGCGAAGAATACGGCCATGTTCGCCTGCGCACCGGAATGAGGCTGCACGTTCGCATGTTCGGCGCCAAAAAGCTGCTTGGCCCGTTCGATGGCCAGTTCCTCCACGACATCGACGTATTCGCACCCGCCATAGTAGCGTTTTCCAGGATATCCTTCGGCGTACTTGTTTGTGAGCGGGCTGCCCGCCGCCTCGAGAACCGCCTTGCTGACAAAATTCTCGGATGCGATTAATTCGATTTTCTCGGTCTGCCTTGCGATTTCCTTTTCGATGGCCGAAAAGATCTCGGGATCAACCCGGCTGATCTCGTCAAAATGCAACATTCGTTTCCCTCCCGATGCGTAAGCGATGACCGAATGCATCCGGTTCCCTTGAGGTCTTCGGATCTTTTCGATTTGCCTGAGGATGATTATACTTGCACGAACAACTCATTGTCAAGGATTTCACGAAGCCGGACCCATCGCCCGGATACCTGAAATCCACACTGCAGCCATCATGGCGGGACTGCTTCCGCTGTTCTGCGAATGAGGCACTTGGCACCCGCGCAGCCATGCATTCCAGTCACGTTCAGCCATGCCTGGATGCCGGAGGCAAGGATTGGAATAGGAAGGCCCGTTATTCCGTGTGTTTCACAAGCTGGCGGATGACAATCCCGCGCGCGTCTTCGTACATCCTCACCACCAGCCGCTGGGTGATCAGCAGCAGGATCACTTCAAGAAAAGCCGCTACGAAAGTGGCTACCAGTGCTTGCCCGGAAATGCCGACAGCAACCCATGAAGCGACCATTCCCAGCAGATACATCATCATCATGTTTCCGACGACTTGCCGGCGGCAAGTTGATGTAAGGCGCCAAACTGCGGCAAACGTCCTGAATGCGCCCGTTCCTCCGACCAGTATGGATAAGTCGCGAAAAGCAAACAAGGAAGTGGAGATGAAATACAGAATGGGGATGGCACTCGCGAGGAGTATCGCAAGTGGCGGAAGAATCAGACCGACCAGCGAGAAGGCAACTGAGGCGACCACGCCCAGCAAAACAAGCACGCCGAAAAACACAAGATTGTTTATGATAAGGAGAGGTGTTTTCTTAAGGAAGCCCTGCATCGCCAATCCGAGCGGTACATCCGGCGTTACCCGCTTCAGATGCCACAAGTAGGCATAAAACAGGGAAAATGCATGTACCAGGATTTTAGAGCAGAGCATGAAACCGAGAAATCCCCGCAGTCTGGCGGACAGGCCGGCCATGATCTCCGGCGTCACTACTCCGGAGACATCCATCGTCTTCTGATCGGCAACTGATATTTCCTGCAGTTTCGTTATTACGCCGACCGATATCCGGTTCAGATCCGTGGCAAATGGCAATGCCAGCACGTAGCCCCCGAAAAGGACAGCTATCATGGCAACGAACAGTGCCTGCACAAAAAAAGGAACTCCCACGTCGTGGAAACGGATTGCGTCCTTCATGTAGTATAAAAGGCTCTTGATGGGTCCACTGCGGTTTTCGGGCTGAAGCATCATGATTCCCCCGTCATTTTGTCCAGATCTTCCTTTGAAGCAGTACGCCATTGGCCTTCCGGCAAATCATCCAGCGAAAGGCTGCCGATGGCTATGCGCCGCAGCGCCCTCACAGGATGGCCGATTGCCTCGCACATGCGCCTTATCTGCCGGTTTCGCCCTTCATGGATGGTCATTTCGATTTCCGACGCGTTGCTGCCGACCGGCGTGCAGATCACTTCAGCCGGGGCTGTCCTGCGGCCGTCAAGCATCACGCCCCGGCGAAGCTCATTCAGGATGTGCCCGGAAGGGATCCCTTCAACCAGGGCGATATAGCACTTTGAAACCTCGTGCCTGGGGTGTGTGAGGCGGTGTGCCAGTTCTCCGTCGTTCGTCAGCATCAGCAAACCCGAGGAGTCATAGTCGAGGCGTCCCACCGGATATACCCTTTCCTTCAGCCCGCCCAGCAGGGACATGACGGTTGGCCTTCCTTCGGGATCCTTCACCGTGCAAACATATCCTTCAGGCTTGTGAAGAAGGATATAGACCTTGTGTTCTTCCGGGGCAATCTCCAGGCCGTCCACGGCAACAGTCTGGGTGCCGTCCACGGTCATCCCCATTGTGGTGACGACCTGGCCGTTCACCGTCACCCTTCCCGAACGGATGATCATTTCAGCCGTTCTTCTTGATGAAACACCGCACAGCGCCATATATTTCTGCAAACGCATGTTTTCCAGTTCCATTTCCTCACTCTCCATATTCGTCCAGATGTCATCCTATCATGAATCGCCTGCCTTCATGGCAAACGCATTTTCCTTATCAGCCTTATCCTTCTGCGTTCCAGCTGGCGGCGGCGCTCGGAAAACCGGGCGCGGGCAAGGAAACCGGTAGCCATGGTCCGTTTCGGTTTCCGCGGGTTCTTCATGCCTTCGACAAGGTATGAGGCCAGACGGGCCGCGCCGTCGGGAAGAGACTGAATGTATGTATTTTCGCTTATCCTTTGGCGAACCGGTTCAAGAAGCCCCGGCTCCCGCAGCCTGGTCAGAAGTGCTGTGAACTTGTCGTGGTCACGCACATCCCATCCGAAACCCTCCCGTTCCACAAAATCGAGATTCCCCTGCTCCCCATGGTGCGCCACATGGGTGATCATGACCGGGCATCCTTTGCTGAGCATTTCAAGCAGGGTTGAAGGACCTGCCTTTACAAGGCCGATATCCGCGGCAAAAGCCAATTCATTCATATTGTCCGCGAAACCGATCGGCGCGAACGCGACGGTGGAGGAACGGGCCGCAAGAAGCCTCATCTCCCGCAGCATCCTTTCGTTTCGGCCGCAGACGGCTATCAGGTTGATGCGCAGGCCTGACAGATACAGATCCCTGAC
>CAZFWQ010000092.1:0-7365 GCA_964522755.1 uncultured Oscillospiraceae bacterium
AGGCCCGTGTCGACGTATTCCCGTGTCGACGTATTCCCGAGTCGACGTATTCCCGTGTCGATGTGTTCCTTGTAAGGAACCTGTCCCGACGGTATAATGGGTGAATCAGCCGGTTGCGGGATTGATCGGGCTTCTGCTGAAAATCACCAAGCCGCAGAGGTGAAAAACATCCAACCGAAATGACAGAATGCATTTGTAGTGAAAACCAGCAACATGAATCAGAATGAAACAACCAGGGGGAGGGGCTCCATGGAAAACAACCACTGCCTGGCCTATATCGGAACATTTGCCGAGCAATCGGAAATCGTCGGCATTGCCATTCTCGACGTCAATCTTGACACCGGCGAACTCACCTTGGCTGGTTATTCGGATAGGATTGAAAAACCGACATACCTTGCTTTGTCCGCTGATGGAAAACACTTGTACGCAACGATTGAGACGACCCTGTACGATGGAAAACCCGGCGGGGGCGCGGCTTCCTTCCTCATCAGCCATGACGGCGGCCTCGCGCTGCAGGGCCAACAGCCCACATACGGCGAATTTCCCTGCCATATCAGCGTGGACAACGCAAATACCGTCGCCTTCGTTTCCAATTACGGCGCGGGAACGGCCGTTGCCTATCGGCTGGATCCGTACGGCGGGCTTCTCCCCGGTCCCATGATCATCAGGCATGAAGGCTCAGGTCCCGACCCGAACCGCCAGACCCGCCCGCATGTGCACTGCTCTGTCTTTTCGCCGGATGAACGGTATTTGTGCGTTTGTGACCTGGGACTCGACAAGGTCATGCTGTATGATTTCGCAGGTGGAAAAGGCGATATGTCCCTAATCGGGTCATTGTCCGTGAGCCCGGGCGACGGACCCCGGCATATCGTTTTCAACAACTCGGGAGACCGCGCTTACGTCTTGTCAGAAATGGGCTGCCATGTTTTCGCCTTTTCCTATGAACGGAAAGACGGGTCGTTCCTGCCGCTGCAGAAAATCTCAACCTTGCCGCCGGGTGTTTCAGGCAACTCCTGTTCCGCCATCCGCTTCACGCCGGACGGACGCCTGCTCATGGCTTCCAACCGCGGTCACGACAGCATTGCGGTCTTCCGTGTCCTGCCGGACGGCCAACTGCTGGCCATCGCCCGCAATTCCACGCTGGGGCAAAACCCGAGGGACTTCAACATCACGCCGAACGGAAAATTCGTAATCGTGGGAAATCAGGATACGAATGATGTAAAGGTCTTCTCATTGGACGCGGAGACTGGCTTGTTCTCCTACACCGGGTGCATGCTGGAGATCCCCAGCCCCGTTTGCGTATTGTTTTTCCGACCGGATGGCGAATCTGTTGACGAAGTGGCTGATGCTGCCGCAGACGAATCTGTCGACGTAGTGGCTGATGCTGCCGCAGACGAATCTGTTGACGAAGTGGCTGATGCTGCCGCAGACGAATCTGTCGACGGGGCAGATGAGTCGGATATCGCGGAACATCCGGAGCGAATGATTGATTTTTCAGATACGCTGTCCATGCTGGATTACATACTGGAGGTCATCATAAGGAACGTGCCTCATGAAGAGTATGCCATAAAGGGAGGGTACGCGCTTCGCAGGATCACGGAGAAGGCCCGGTATACAAGGGATATCGATTTGAGCATACCTACCCGGGAAGCATTCCAGGCGCTGATGAAGGCCTTTCGGATTGCAGGAGACAAGTTCATTGAACTGGGTGCGTATTCATACAAGATCAGGGAGATGGAAGTCGGAAAGTCCGGAGGTCTGGAAATATACGGGAAGCAATATGAAAGCCTGGTTGAAGCATATGTGAGTGTCCAGGATCTGAGCTTCGGGATTCAGGCATCCGATTCGAAATTCAGGTCTTGTTCATTGGAGCGGATGCTGTGCGACAAAGTGCGCGCCACATTGTCGCAGAAGCGTTACAGACGGGTAAAGGACCTGTATGACATCTATCTGATTGTATCCAACTTCAGGATTGACATTGATATCCTGAAAGACTACTTGAAAAGGCATGGCACTGTCCTGACCGCCGGGAACACTCCCTTCACCGAGGACAGCCTCCTGAAATGGGGACATGCGTGGGACAAGTTCAGATTGTTGTCTTCAAGTGAGATGGCCTTGCAGGAGAAACCGTCATTCGACAGGATCCTCGCAGTATATGGCGAACTGGTGAATCGCATATTTGCGTGAAGGGGGAAACATGAACAACATCGGACAGACGCTGTCGGCATTGAAGATTTCAAATGCGTTCCTGGTTGCAAACAGCGCCCTTGTCTTTAATGGAATGACAAGGCTGCAGGATACGGCCATTGATTTGCTGACAGCGAGACCCGAGCTCAACGGAAGGGGCATAGGCAGAGTCTCATATCACTTCATGGAAGGTTACGACACCAGCAACTTCCTGTCGGAGATCCCTGGAACGGACCATGTCATGTGTCCAATCCGGGAGAGGGCGCTCATCGACTATCTGCGATATCCCGGGATTCAGGAAGAAGAGCATCTGCTGCAGGCATTTCTCGATTACGCGAAAACGCATGACACATTCGATGAGTTGTACAAGGTAGGTGCTTTCTATTCAGTCAGCCGGGAACAGATTGATGAAGTGGTCAAGGAATCATACTCGCTGTTGGATTCGGAATAGGGCGAAATGACATAAAACAGGCAATCATTCAGTACTATTAGGGAGGATAACCCGACATGACGTCAAAACAACGTGTCCACGCTGCTGTCACTTTTCAAGACCCTGACTGCCTGCCGATTCTGTATTTGAATCGGGATCTGCACCGTTCCGACATGATTTCCGGAGGATATGCAGCGTCTGCTTCATTCAAGCCGGCTGTACCAAACCAATCAGAATGGGGATTCGTCTGGCACAGGCATGATGAAACCATGGGACAGCCCAAGCAGCCGCCACTGGAACAATCATGGGATCTGCTTCCTTCCTGGAAGGCACCCGATCCCCATGCATCCGGGAGGTTGGATGGCCTGAAGAAAATGGTGGCGGAGAATCCGGATCGCTACATCATGGGGAGCCTTGGAATTTCCGGCTTCAACCAGGTGACATTCATCCGCGGCTTTGAGAACGTGATGGCGGATTTCTATCTGGAACCGGAGAACCTGAACCGGCTGATTCAGATGGTCATTGATTTTGAGACCGAAATGATACGGCAGATGTGCGAATGCGGGGTAGACGCCATTGCCTTTGGCGATGATTGGGGCACGCAGGCCAACCTGATGGTCAACCCGGAATTGTTCCGCACATTCTTCAAACCGCATTTTCAGCGTCAATTCGCACTGGTCAAGAGCTATGGCTGCCATGTCTATTTCCACAGCTGCGGCCAGGTTTATGAAATTCTGGACGATTTGGTAGAAATCGGGGTGGACATATTGAACCTGAACCAGCCGGATATTTTCCCTCTGGCGCGTTTGGGCAAAGGTTTCCGCGGCCGGGTCTGCCTGAATTGCCCGATTGACCACCAGACCGTTGCACTTACCGGAAATGAAGCGGAAATTCGTGACTATGCAGGCCGCCTTTTACAGGAATTAGGCACGGAACATGGCGGATATATCGCATATATTGAAGATTATCATTCAATCGGGATGAGCGAGGTGAATTACCAGGCGATCTGCAGGACCTTTGAAGAAATCAAAGCCTCCGGCCGGCTGGAAACCAAATCCTCCGGCAGGCTGGAAATCAAGTCTTCCGGCCGGCTGGAAGCCAAATCCGCCGAACGGCTCTCCGGGAGGCTTCCATGAACCCGCGGGAACGTTGGGCCCTCTGCCGGCAGGGGCTGCCAACGGATCGCGTCCCGATGGATTTCGCCGGAACAACCCTGACCAGCGCCGAACCCGCCGCCATGAAGAATCTTGCGGATTATCTCCATGTTGCGGCAACAGATCCCGCAGTGATGCTGGAGCAGATCCAGGTTGCCCTGGGTGTCGATTTTCGCCGGGTCGGCGCCCTCATCGAGCCACCGAGCCGCCTGAGCAGGCCAATGGAAGATGGCGCGTTCACGGACAGCTGGGGCATCACCCGCCGATGGACCGGCCTGTACTACGACATCGTCGATTATCCCCTGAAAAACGCGGAACTGGCTGATCTGGCGGCTTATCCCTGGCCGGAAGCGCGGGACATCCCCCAGGCATGGTTTGACCGGTATGCGGCCGATGCCCGACGCCTCAGTCTTGAAACGGATTATGTCCTTGTCGGGGAGCATCCCGTATACGGATATTTCGAAATGGGATGCTGGCTTTGCGGATATGATGATTTCTTATATCGGCTTCTGGCTGAACCGGAGTTCGTGCAGGACTTTTTCAACCGGTATCACCGATACGTGCGGGAAGTCACCGAGCGTTACTACAAGGCCATCGGGCCATGGATACAGGTGACGACCAGCGGGGACGATTTCGGCACGCAAAGCGCGCCTCTCCTGTCACCGGATTGTTTTCGGGAACTGATGGTTCCCTGGTACAGGGAGCGCATCAGCCAGACAAAGAGCCTGACTTCGGCGGACTATTTCCATCACACCTGCGGTTCGGTGTATCGTTTGCTTGACGATATCTGCGGCATGGGCGTCGATATCCTCAATCCAATCCAGCCGGGCGCCGCGGAGATGGAGCCGGAACGGCTGAAAAACGGATACGGTTCCAGATTGATTTTCTGGGGCGGAATGGATGAACAGACCTTGCTGACGCAGGGAACGGAAACCGAAGTGGCGGCAGAGGTCCGCCGCGTGGCCGGCATCATGTCCTGCGGCGGCCGTTTTGTAGCCGCGCCCTCCCACAACATCCAAGTCGACGTGCCTCCGCAGAATGTGGTGGCCATGTATCGTGCACTGGAGGCAAAGCCATGAAGAAAGAAAACGCATTTACGCCCTTCAACATCGACCTGTGCGGAAACTGGCGCTTCGCATGGTCGGAAAAACCGGAAGCATCCGTCAGATCCGTGGAAACGGCCATTGAGTCAGGTTTGGAATTCTTCGGCTGTACCGTTCCCGGAAACTTCGAACTGGACCTGTTTGCCATCGGAAAAGTACCCGATCCGTTTTTCGGCATGAATCCGGTGGAGGTCAACAAGGCGGCGGAAAAATGCCATGTCTTCTACACATGCCGCTTTGATGCGAAAGAAGTCCCTGGGGCCACACCCTTCCTGATGCTTGAAGGAGTGGACTGTTTCGCGGAAGTCTACCTGAACGGGATTCACGCGGCTTCGCTGGACAACATGCTCATCGAGCATGCCGTTGGGTTGAAAAGCCTGCTGAAGATCGGGGAAAATGAATTGTTCATCCACATCAGGCCGGCACTCCCTGAAGCGCTGAAATATGATTATCCCCAGCTTTTAAGCAGCCATGCAATCGGTTATGAGTCCATCTATATCCGCAAGGCCCCGCATATGTACGGATGGGACATCATGCCGAGATTCCTTTCCGCAGGCCTGTATCGCCCTGTTTCCGTCGAATATCTCCCGGATGAGGGCATCAGCGAGGTCTTTCTCAAGACGATTGAAATCAGTGAAGACCATTCCCTGGCGAAACTGCTCCTGCATTACAGGATGCATTGCATGCTGGAAGGCTCCTGTACAATCCGGGTCAGGATGAAATGCGGGGATTCAGTCAGGGAAGTTTCATCGAGGCTCCAGTTCATTGCCGGCAAGGTGGTCTTCGACATCGTGAATCCATCCCTATGGTGGCCGAAAGGCAGGGGAGAAGCCAGTCTTTATGATGTGGAAGTTTCTCTTTTGAAGGATGGCCTCATCATGGATACTTGGCATTTCACACACGGAATCCGCACCATTGAACTCAGCCGTACTGCGCAGACCACTTCGACAGGGGAAGGTGAGTTCGTATTCAAGGTGAACGGCGAGAAGATTTTCGCGAAGGGAACCAACTGGGTTCCCGTGGATGCCTTCCATTCCCGCGACAGAAGCCGCATCCCGGCCATCCTGGACATGGTGAACGACCTCAACTGCAACATGGTGCGCTGCTGGGGCGGGAACGTGTATGAGGATGAACTGTTTTACGACATCTGCGACCGTTCCGGCCTGTTGGTCTGGCAGGATTTCGGCATGGCTTGCAGCGTGTATCCGCAAGACGACGTATTTGCCCGGAAACTGTCGGAAGAAGCCGAAGTCGTGATAAAGCGCTTGCGCAGCCACGCCTGCGTGGCACTGTGGTCAGGGGACAATGAATGCGACTGGTCCTATCTGTGGGGCTTCTCACATACGGATCCCAATACCAATGTCCTGACCCGGAAAATCATACCCGAGGCGCTGAGGCTCCATGACGGCTCAAGGCCGTACATCGGCAGTTCTCCGTTCTTCGATGAAGGCACCATCGGGAAAGGGATAGATTATCTTTCGGAGATGCATCTCTGGGGGCCTCGGGACTACTTCAAAAGCAGGTTCTACATCACGTCGCTGTGCCATTTCGTCAGCGAAATCGGATACCATGGCTGTCCTTCCCCTGAATCCGTGGCGAAATTCATATCGGGCGACATGCTTTGGCCGTTTACGGATAATGAGGAATGGCTGCTGCACAGTACTTCTCCCATTCCTGAGGCGCACGCGTATGATTTCCGCGTGGAACTGATGAGCAAGCAGATCACCGAACTGTTCAGGGAACTGCCGGACAACCTCGCGGATTTTTCATTCGCCAGCCAGGTCGTGCAGGCTGAAGCCAAGAAATTCTTCATCGAGCTTTTCCGTATTGCCAAATGGAGGCGCACCGGCATACTCTGGTGGAATGTCATGGACGGATGGCCGCAGTTCTCCGACGCCATCGTGGACTATTACTATACCCGCAAACTCGCGTACGGTTTCATCCGGAACAGCCAGCAGGACATTGTGGTCATGCTTGATGAACCGGACAGCTGGATGCAGAAAGTGGTCATTTCCAACGACACCCGTTCAGACAAGTCCGTCAACTGCAGGGTTGTCGATGTGGATACGGACGAAGCTGTCTTTGAGGGTACGTTCATCGCTTATGCCGACCAATCAACGGTTGTCGGACAGATTCCCTATGCGAGGAACAGGCAGCGCTTCTTCACCATTGAGTGGCATGGCGACGCAAGCGGCCGGAATCATTATCTTGCCGGCCAGCCGCCGTTTGAATTGGAATCCTATCGTGCATGGCTGATGAAATCGGGTTTGCATGAACTCGCCGGAAAGCCTTGATTCATGCTCTTGTGATCTTACGCAAGGGGCATCTCGGTCATGCGCAGGTTTGTGCATCCGTAAGGAATCAGGACCAGATCCTCCGGATCGCCGATGATGCCGCCGGAAGGCATGGGTGCCGCTGACCCGGCGATTTTATCCCATGCGACCTTTCGACCTTTGACCTTGCAGACAACAGGAGCACCCTTTGGACTGAA
>CAZFWQ010000092.1:7375-11985 GCA_964522755.1 uncultured Oscillospiraceae bacterium
GCACAAGGCGGCCTTCGCCGGATGCGTACTCCTTTTCTTCAAAAGACAGATTTTCATGCGGATTGGCCGGGTCAAGGCACAGGCCGTAATTCCAGGCCGTAGTGGCGTACACCTCATAATCGGAATGCGGCCATTCATGTCCTGGCATATCCGGATTGACCTGTCTCCAATCCTCGCCGATCTTCAGCGAATAGACAAGCGGCCCGCGGGTGACTGCGAAAAGATCGTTCGGACGCGCTTCAACAACCGGCGTCATTGGGAACCTGACCATCATGCGGGTGGTGCCGCTCCACTGCCTGGATATCGAATGATAGGTTCCGGCGGCCAGGTCGGCAGCGGAACTTGCTGCGGCCAGGTCGGTGACTGAACTGTCGGCACCTATCCCGGCATTGGAACTGCTGGCGTCCAACCCGGCAACAGGACTGGCGGCAGTGCTTTCGGCAAGGGTTGCCCCCTTTGCCCAACCCGGCACACGCAGAAGCAGCGGGAAGGTTGCGGGTTTTTCTGCCGTAAGCAGGATTTCGATCTCTTCCCGGAACGGATAATCCGTTTTCAATTCAATCCGAATACGCGCTCCATTTATTTCGGTATCCAGCAAAGCAGGTGCCCATGCGGTGATTGCGATGCCATCCTCAGATTTCATGAAAATGGACTGCACGAACTTCGGCCATGCCTGGCTTAAATTGGCCGTGCAGCATCCGTAGTTGGGTTCGAGTCCAAACAGATTGCTATCAGGTCCGTTTGTCAGAAACGGCGCCTCTTCCTGCCGGCTGCATTCGATCTGGTTTACCTGCTGGTCATACTGGTGAGACCACATGTCCGGGCTGAAAGTGGCCGGCAATGCGTTGAAGGTGATGCGTTCAAGCCTGTCTCCCCACGACGGGTCGCCTGACATGCCGGCAAGGAACTGCAGGGAGTACATGTATTCGGCTACGGCGCAAAGCTCGGTTCCCTGCACCGGGCTTGTGCCGGCCAGGCATTCGTCTCCCGTGAATACGCCCGTCACCATGCCGTGGTATTCGTCCAACTGGCCAACCATGCCGCGCGCATCCTTGAATTCGCCCGCATCGCCTGTCATGCGCCACCATAATGCCGGGGATTTCAGCATCATGGCATTGTTCACCACATGGTTCATCTGGCTCCAGCGGCCTTTTTCCGCCGGTTTCTTCATGGGCCACCGCGCGAAAAACGCCGGCCAGTCGAAGCCCTGCGCGCGTATCTTGACGGCGAGGTCCAACAGCCACTGTTCGGGATTGCGCTCATACAGCCAGTATATTGAAATCAGGCATTCATACCAGCGGGTCTGCGCCCAGCAGAACAGCGTGACCATGTCGATGTGGCGGTCGAGAGAGAGGAGCGCCTTGCGGACAACGCCTTCCACACGCACATCCCCGGTTGCGTCATGCCAAACGACGAGGACTTTCAGGAGCAGGAAAAGAGCCCACATATCGTAGTGAAAGCGCTCCTCGGCTGAAGACACCGGACAAATCCATCCATCTTCCTGCTGATGGGCGATGATTGCATCGATGTAATTCCTGGCGCGCAGCAGTTTGTCTTCGTCATCGAGAAGCCGCGCAAGCGGGATGAAACCATCCAGCCAATAGGGCATGCGCTCCCAGCCTTCGGCCTTTCCGCCGATCCACTTGCTGTCGCGGATATCGGGCCAGAAAGAATCAAGGTTGCCGCTGAGCCCGCCTGCCTGGATTTCAAGCTGCTTTTTCAGCCAGCCAGCGGGGCGGACCTGATTTATCGGAAAAGGACGAAAGCATGGACTGTGAAGGTCGTTCTTCATGGCAATCCTCCGGTCAGGGATGCGGGTATGAGCTGGGTGCCTGTGCCCATGGAAGGATTTCCAGCTGCGCGGTCCTCTGATGTGACAATGGTATCATGCATGCGTACCGCACTACAAGGCGCGGAAATCTGAAGCTCAAAACAGATTGGCCGGATGGGAATCGAGTTGCAGCCGCAGATTCCCGTTTCAGTCCAGAATGATGTCGCCTGATACCGTATTCACGCGGATTTTAACGGATTTGTCGCCCCGCGTACCGCTCCGGGCGTGTTCTGACTTCTTCCCGCCTTCAAGGGAAAGGCTTCCGCCAACACTGCCGCTGATGCTCCCGGCATCCACATCGAGGCCTGTGCCGGCGGGTACTTTTATCTGAATCCTGCCAGATGTGCTTCCGACTGATATGGATTCCTTCGGATTGGCCACAGTCAGGCTGATATCGCCGGAAACAGCCGTGGCTTCCACAAGGCCATACAACTCGTCCGCTTCAATTGACGAGGAGGTTCCGCCAAGACGAATGTGCGCAGCCTTCAGGATTCCTGCCTGGATATCTCCGGATTGGGAGGAAATCGTGATTGTTTCCGCCATGGCCTCCTTCAGGGTGATTTCACCGGAGGAGGTATCCAAGCTGAGGCTGCCTGCGGATTTCAGCGTGCCAAGAGACAAATCTCCGGAAGCGCTGCTGATTTCAACGGAAGCGAAGTTTCCGCCATCGAGCTTGATTTCGGCTGACGCACCCTGAATGACAAGGTTTCCATGCCAGTTTTCGGGCAGGTCCGCGTTCAAGGAAAGGCTTCCGTTGTAAAAACCGATCATGCCCTGCTGTTCCCGCATTAGCCTGAAAACAAGCGTGTCCCCTTTTTCTTCCTTTACAAGTACTGGCACGTTTTTCGGAGATGTAGTCCTGACAGTGCCTGCCAGATGCACGGAAGCATCCTTTCCGGATATCAGCCGGATTGTCAGGTCGGGGCTGTCCGTTATGATTTCGATGCGTTGATACGCATCCGGGCTGATGACCTCGGTTTGATCCACTTCCACGGTTTCACCCGGACCGAAGTTCCGCATGCCATCAAGGGCAAATGTCAGCGGTCCCTTCAAGAAGCCTTCCCCCGTGCTGAAAACGTACAACATGCCCGAGAGAAGCAGGGCGGCAAAAGTCCAAAGAACGATTTTTCCAGCTTTCATGGCAACCTCCTTGCCGTGATGACATCCATTATTAAACCTCAGTCAAATGGAAACAATAATCACCGGATCCGATACGTATCTCCAGTCTGTTTTCCTTGAACCCGCACGCGAAAATGCCGGTACGGATATCATCATGCATGCCGATCCTATTGTCGGCAATCGCATCGTCCTCATCGGCCGCCGCATCGTTCCTGCCAGCCACCCCATCATTCCTTCCGATCAGGGACATGCCGTCCTGCCAAACCACCATGTCGCTTTCTTTCAGCGTGCCGCCTGATGCCGCAGGCAGCATGACCGTGGCCGCCGTGTTTGCGGGGATTGAAATATGGAAGACGGTTTCGTCATCCATCTTTTCCCAACCGGATGAAATGGTTCCGTAAACAGTTCTGAATGAACCGAAAACCTTTTTCATGTCGTGGGGAAGGTAGGGTGCAATGACGATTTGCTTGAATCCCGCCTGTGTGAAATCCCCCTGCCGGAAGAAATCTGGGCCTTTGATTCCCGCGATGTCATTGTAGAAAAACTCGTCTATCGTGGCCCACAACGTCATCGAGAGCTCTGAACAGCCTGAAGCGCTTTCCTGCGACCAGCTTTCCCAGATGGTCGACGAACCGTTCGCCATCATGTATCCCCAACCCGGATATGTGGTCTTGTTGGCAATGCCGTACATCAAATCCTGCCGGCCCATGTCGCACAGCACGTCGATCATGGCCGTCGTCCCCGTGTTTCCCGTATGGTGGTTTCCATGGTATTTTTGTTCCAGGTCTGCCGTGGCACGGGCCAGGACTTGCTGCTCATGAACTTTTGGAACGATGTCCGCTGCCAGCGCGTAAAATAGGGAGGTCTGCGATCCCATGTCATAACTCGCGTTTTTGACATCGAACCATTTGTCGTTGATTGCTTTTTTCGTCTCTTGCGCCGCTCTGGCATAATGGAGCCCATCTTCGGCTTTTCCGAGCACTTCGGCGCTTCGCGACAAAATCAGCGCCGTTTCATAATGGCACCCTGTCCACAAAAACGCAGGCGACGTCTCCTGTGAAATAAACTGTTCCTGACCGGCTTCATCCCCGGGAAGCATGTGATCTCCATACGATCCTTCGGTCAGTATGCCGTCGATCGCGTGCAGGGAATGATATTCATAGGATCGCTTCATGCTTTCATAATGCTCGGCCAGAAGCGGCCCGTCGTGGTAATACAAATAAAGGAACCAGACCAGGCGAGGATAGCTGCCTCCCCAAATAGGGTCCACGTTGTCCCATTGGATGTAGTTTGGCGCGATGTCGGGAATGGCGCCGTTGGCAAATTGAGATTCCCTGATGTCTTCCAGCCATTTTATCCAATAGGCCGGCATGTACTGCCTCGTGTACAAGGTTCCCGCAAGGGAACCCGGATCAATCCAGCCCCAGTGCTCGCGATAAAGGCAATCCAGCGGTATCCCGAACATCTGGTTGGTCAGCGTAAGCACGACCGCATCGTGGATCCTATTTAATAGCGCGTTGTCGCAGGTGAAACGACCGCTCAGGTCAATATCGGCGTATACTCTTCTTCCGGTGATGTTCTGGATTGTCACCATGCCGGGGTCAAATTCCACCTGCACGTATTGAACCGGGTGATAGGTGAAATGAGGCTCATACGTTTC
>CAZFWQ010000093.1:0-3808 GCA_964522755.1 uncultured Oscillospiraceae bacterium
AGGAGACGTATCTGCGCCTGCAGCAGGCTTTCGGCACGAATCCGGAACGCTTCGAGTTCATGATGCAGGCGTTCTTTTTCAAACAAGGTCCCGGCGATTTGCCGGTTGGCCTGGTCCACAATTTCCAAAGCCCGCAAATTGGCTTCCGTCACGATGTTTTCCGCCTGTTTCCTGGCGTTGGACACTACTTCCTCGCTGCTTTGCTGGGCCACGATGAGGCTGTTCTGCAGAGCCGCTTCGATGCTTTTGTAGTATTGGATTTTTTCGTGCATGTCCTCGATCTTATCTTTCATTTTTCCGTTTTCCTTGATATACCCGCTATAATCCTCGACAACTTTCTGCACGACATCATAAACCTGATTTTGGTGAAAGCCTATCAGGCTCTTGCGGAAAATGATATTCTGAAGTTCATTGGGTGTGAAATTCATTGCAACCCCCCGGTGACTGAACACCCAGAGTCTTTTGTAAAACAGGGATAGCCCTGCCTGACGGCAGGGCTTTGGCATTCCATATTCGAACTGGCTATTTCACCCAGGAGAATGTTCCCTTGTTGCGGATGTCGTCCCGCAGATCGGCCGTGATGTCCACGCCGTTCGGCACTGCAATGATGACGCCGGAAGAGAGTTTTTCCATATCGCCGTCTATGCAGTAGACAGCGCCGCTCAGAAAGTCCACCATGCGCTGTGCAAGCATCGAATCTGTTTTTTCTACGTTCATGATGACGGTGCTGCGTGCGCGCAGATGGTCAACAAGTTCCTTCATTTCAAGAATGTTCTGCGGTGAGCGGATAATCACCTTGCGGTCCGCAGGGGCACCCATCGGAACAACCTTGTTTGTCGGCTGTCCCTTGCGCAATGTGCGGGATGCAGGCTCAGCAACATGCACCGGTTCTTCCGGCAGGTTGTCTTCATATGGATCTTCTTCTGTTGCGTTTTGGGATTCCCAACCAAAAAAATCGAGCAGTTTGTTCATTGCTCCAGCCATGACGGGTTCCTCCGCTTTTCCTTCGTACGTGCATGCCGGAGTCTGATGACCCGGCAACTTCAGTATGGTCTTCTGCTCATGGTGCGCGCCGGCTGCCGAAGATGGCGGATCCGACACGGATATGGGTAGCACCTTCTTCCACGGCAATGGCAAAATCGTTGCTCATTCCCATCGAAAGAAAGTCCATAGAAACATTATCCAACTTCCGGGATCCCATGTCAATGGCCAATTCCTTTAGTTTCCTGAATATCGGCCGCGTTTTCTCCGGGATATCCAGGTTCGGTGCTATGGTCATCAATCCATGGACGAAAACGCATCCACTCGCGGATGCACTTTGAACGAGGCCTTCCATCTGGTCTGGCGTCACACCGGTTTTAGATTCCTCTCCCGAAATATTCACTTCCACGAGCACATGCCAAAGGAAACCGGTTTTATAGGTTTCGCGAACCATCTCCTCGAGCAATGCCATGCGATCCAGCGAATGGATGAGAAGATTTTTACCAGCCAGCTGTCGAACCTTGTTGGTCTGCAGGCGCCCGATGAAGTGCCACGCTGCGGTATCCGGAAGTGCGGCGGATTTTCGGAGATATTCCTGCACGCGGTTTTCCCCGAATTGCGCAACCCCCAGGCGCATGGCGGCGGCCATCACCGGCACATCCACCGTCTTGCTGACGGCGATGAGCGACACTTCATCCGGGCTTCGGCCGGCTCTCCTGGCCGCAGCGGCAATGGTGTCCCGCACGAAGGAAAGCCGGGTCGGCAAAACGTCGTCATCCGAATGCAAGTTCATCGATTCGCCATTCATTTCTGAATCACCTGCCCGTCCATGACCCCATCGGGATTTTGCAGGTACAAATCGTATACGCTGATCCGATCCAGCATGCCCGCCTTGTCAAGATTCTCGATGACTGCCCAGGAATCCTGAACGCCAAGCACATGCACGCGACGTAAAGCGGCACGGTTCATTTTCAGCAGCATGATGTCTGCCGTCCCGTCAACGCTGTTGCGGTTGAAAAGGCTCTTCTGCGGCACTTTCATGCCCTTGAGGCTCTGCAGGACCAGTTCTCCCTTCATCTTGCGAATCTCCATCGCCTGCTCCACAAAGCGGGACATCCTGCCAATGACAAGCCCGTCTCCTTTTCCATCTGGATTGGCTCGCACCGATATCAGCTGCAGTGGTATCCGTTCATCTATGCCGTCCACTTCAATAGGCACCACTGTTTCACGCTTCTCCAGATTACCGGTCTCAAGCCGGCTTGACAAGGTTTTGAGCGTTTTCTCATCCACTTCCATCGCAATCCAGCAGGCATCATTCTGAACGAGCTTCCCGTAGGGTTCCCCTTTCTTCACGGCTATCTCGTCCGGCGTCACCCAGCGGTGCTGTGCGACCTTGTCCGCCGGCTGAAGGTCTATGGCCCCCACAGTCAGGGATGCCATCCGTTCCGCTGTCCATAGGGATTCGAATCCGTCGAAACTGTAGCAGACAATGCCAGGCTGTGAGGTGGTCATCGGCATCAGGGTTTTCGCCATGCGGGTTTCCAGTTTCTTCAACTCCTCACGCTCATTCGCGAGAAATCCATCCTTCGCATCTCGGGAAACCAAATTGCCGGCCTGTTCAGCCAGGACCCTGTTTATGCTTTCCCGGATATCGGACATTTGCCGGATATCGCCTTCATTCGCCGCAAGTGCCAGATTTCCTGATTCCTGTTCCACCGCGTCATCAATGACGGACACTTCCGTATCACCGGCAGCCTTGGCAGCCTCAACCACCCGTATCAGGACCTCGGTTCTCGCGCTGCGGTATTGACGGACGGTATCCTGGGCATCACTGCTGACAAAGGACGCAATGACGCCCCTCGAGGGAAGTCGTTCTCCATATTGGGCACTCGGTATGATGGTGCCGTCATTCGGGGATGTAAGAATTTGTTCATTGCGGATGAAGACGCCCGAGACGGAAATCTTCATTTCCAGGGTATCTTCCTGGATGATGCCGCTGTCCAGGCCTTTGGTGAAAAACCATTTCCACATGGCGGGGATGTAAAGCGCCAGCACCAGCACGAACAAAAGACCCGCGATGCCTCTGCCGTGCCCGCGTTTGCGGCGGATGACCGTTTTCACCTTGGCCATGATTTTCCTCCATCAGCCTGCATTTCTCAAAAGGTTCCGTCGCCGCATTTCATCACAGGCACGCAGCACGCCCAGTTTTGCATGTTCATAAACGAGCCCGCCCTGCATGTAGGCCGTATAGGGTGCCCGAATGGGCGCGTCGGCGCTCAGCTCGATGGAGGATCCCTGCACGAACGCGCCGGCCGCCATGATGACGGGGCTGTCGTACCCGGGCATGTCCCATGGCACGGGGCTGACGAACGCATCCACGGCCGAAGCCTTTTGAATTCCCTGGCAAAAGGCGACAACAGCTTCTGCACTCTCCAGGTGGAAAGCCTGGGTGAGGTCTCCACGCGGATCGAAAGGCCCCGGCCAGGCCTCATATCCGAACGATTCCATGAATGCGGCGGCGAAAACCGCACCCTTCAGGCTTTCCATCACCACATGCGGCGCGAGGAAAAAACCCTGGAACATAGTCCGGTTCTGGCCGAGCGTGGCGCCCACTTCACGACCGATACCCGGCAGTGTCATCCGATTGGCCGCCAAAGCGACCAGGTCCCGCCGTCCGACGATATACCCGCCGGAAAGCGCCAACCCGCCGCCGGGATTCTTGATGAGGGATCCGGCCATGATGTCGACACCCACTTCGGTCGGTTCCCGGATTTCCGTAAATTCCCCATAACAGTTTTCCACCATGATCCATACGTCAGGCTTCACT
>CAZFWQ010000093.1:3818-11926 GCA_964522755.1 uncultured Oscillospiraceae bacterium
TCACTGATCTGATGGCTCTTACTGCAGCTTCCAGGTCTTCCATCATCAAGGAATTTCGCCTTGAATAACCGCGAGACCGCTGTAGGAAGACAAGCCTTGTTTTGTCGGATACAGCTTTTTTCACTGCGTTAAGGTCAATGTTTCCGGACGAATCCATGTCGGCCTGACGGTACGTGACGCCGTATTCGGCAAGGGAACCGGCTCCGGGCGTGCCGCGCAGTCCAATGACCTCATCAAGCGTGTCATAAGGTTTACCTGTGGCGGACAGCAATTCGTCCCCCGGCCGCAGTAGCCCATACAGGCAGATGGCGAGTGCATGGGAACCGCAGGTGATCTGCTGCCTGACCAGGGCGTCCTCGGCTCCGAAGACAGTCGCGTAAACTTCTTCCAGCACTTCGCGGCCCCGGTCGTTGTATCCGTACCCGGTGCTTCCGCCAAAGTGAGTGTCGCTGACCCGGTGCCGCTGCATCGCGGCAATGACTTTCAGCTGATTCGCCTCTCGGATCCGATGCATGCGGGCAAATTCTCCGGACACGGCCTCCTCGACCCGGGAAGCACGTTCCACAAGGTAAGGGGGTATCCCGAAGCGCCAGTATCCGTTATCAGCAGCTGGAATCCCGAAGGGCCCGTTTCCGTTATCAGCAGCTGGAATCCCGATTAGCTTGTTTCCGTCATTCATTTTTCGTTTCCAGCTCACTCAGGCGGAACTCGATTTCTTCCCGCGTGACAGTGCTCGTATGCCAGAACTTCTTGCCGACGGCCGTCTGATACATGCAGGCCGCCTTGTCGTTGTTGCCGACCTGCTCAAGAAAGCGCCCGTAATTGTAATATGCGTCCGGAAAAGAGGGACTCTGCGTCATCAATTCTTCGAAAATCTTTCTGGCCTCATCCATTTCACCCGCCATCATCAAAGCTGTGGCATAATTGTCCAGAATGATGGGATTCTTGTCATTGTACGCATAGGCCTCGCGGTTGAATGCCAGGGCTTCATCTACTATGCCGCGTTCAATCCGGAAAAATCCCATGGTGGCATAAGTGGTGGTGGTCTTGTATTTCTCCATCACTTCGCCTAGCGTGGCGATGGCTTCGTCAAGCCGGCCTTTTTTCCAGAGAAGCAGCGACATGGTGGATTTCACGTTGAATTTTTCCTCCGGGGTTTTCGCCACGTTGCCCGCGATGGTGAGCATCCGTTCCGCATCCGTCATTCGTCCGATTTTCAGGAGCATGAACCCGAAGGATGCATGAATTCCAGAGTTCGCCGGATCTGCCAGCACCGCCTTTTTCATCAGCGTGATGGCAGATTCCGTGTCCCCGTCCGTGAAATGTTTTCGGGCGGTGTTGTGATACATGGTGGAACGGCGCCTGTAAAAAATGAATCCGACGAGTCCAAGTGTCACGAGGATGCCGCCGGCCGTGCCCAGCCTTGTGAATGCCAGAAACAGCGCGAGAAGCGCACAAACGAACCAGAGAAGGCTGGAAGTGGATTTTTTTCCAAGCATGATGAACCTCCGATTTTTTTGGTTCTTTCCAGGAGACTTGCAGATTTTTTCCGTATGTGCAAACGAAACATGCAGCTGCTCCGTCCAATGAACGGAATCCCTGCACGGATGCAATTTCCTGCGGACGATATCATCTTACCATATGCCATATAATGATGTCCAAGGTGAGTCTTCGTGAAAAGGAGATTCATGACACGGGAGTAACTTGATCCGGATTCACCAGAATAAATTCTTAATATTACGTATATACAACCTGACGTCTTTACCTTAATCATATGAAGAAACGGGTATGGCTGCCGTCATACCAGCCTTTTGACGACTATGCCCGTACGACCTTTGCGTGATACGCCGCCCAGAGACTCGAGGACGGCTCGCCCCTTCCCCCTGATGGACATGGTATCGCCTTGCCTGATGGTTTTAGCCGGGCTCTCCTGCACTTCCCAGTTCAGGATTAGCTTTTCTGCCCGTATCCAGTCCGCCATGCGGGTTCTGGATACCGAGTACGCGATGGAGGCCACCGCGTCCAGGCGCAGAGACATCACCGTTCCACGGATTTCCCGCTCTTTCCGTTCCGGTGTTTCAAGCGTATCAAGGTCTGCCTCCGACACCTCGACCCGTTCCGAGCCGACCTTGTCCAGCTGTGTCAGGATGAAATCAGCCATATCCGCCATGACGATGATTTTTGCCCCGTCATCCCCGACAAGGATGTCCCCTATCAGCTCGCGTTTGATCCCAAGACCCATCAATGCGCCGAGATAATCCCGATGGGAAAGGCCGTCTGTGAAGCCAATGCCTCCCCGGCGCACCGCGAGCAGGCGCAGGGGAGCCTCATCATCAAGATCCCAGTCGACATCTGGCAAAAAACCCGCGATATTCCTTTCGGCCCCTTCATAACCGCCTTCGAACCGCATTGTCACGGCACTGTCCGACAATGCCGCACCAAAGGCGTTTTCAACCAGGTTCCGCTGCCGGGGATCTAAAAAAGCAGACCATGCGGGGCAGGAGGTGCCTTCCGCTTTGGCAGCCTTGTCGGCCAATTTGGAAAGCATGAGGCGATCCTCACCCGAAGAGGCCTGCTGCAGTAGTTTTTCACGATTCATCAAATATCCTTTCAAAACGATGGGGAAACGGCATGCTCTATTCCCACAGCCTGTGCCTGTCAAGAATTCTACACCATCCGCCAGCATTGATCCCGCTCAATCACTGTCTCGACCAGGCTCTCTCCCGCTCAATCACTGTCTCGACCAGGCGCTCTCCCGCTCAGGCACCTTCCCGCTCAGGCACCTTCCCGATCAAGCGGCAGCTTCAAAGTGAAACGGGTTCCCACCCCGGGTTTGCTCCCCACCGTGATCTTTCCGCCATGCCGCGTGATGATGATGCGGGCGATGGACAGGCCCAGGCCGTGTCCGCCTGTATTGCGTTCACGCGCCTCATCCACCCTGAAGAACCGGTCGAAGACGTTCGGCAGGTCTTTTTCAGGGATGCCGATGCCGGTATCCTGGACGCTGGCTTCCGCCATGCCGTTTTTGACGCCTAGCCGCAAGGTGATGGTACCGCTTTTCTCCGTATATTTCAGCGCATTGTCCAGAAACACCCGCAAAGCCTGCTTGATGCGGTCCCGATCCCCATGGAGGCGGACGCCCGGCACCACTTCCCCAACGACATGATGACCGGTTTCCAACATGGCTGTCTCCCGTCCGAGTTCATCCATGAGTTCGGACAGATCGAATGTCTCCATGGCCAGAACCAGGCTGCCACGGTCGTTGCGGGCGATGAACAGCAGCTTTTCCACCAAATCCTGCATGTTCCGCGATTCCTTGCTAATGGCTCCTATCGCCTCGTCCAGAATGGCGGGGTCGTTCTTGCCCCATCGGTCAAGCATGCGGACATAGCCCTGGATGACGGATATCGGCGTGCGCAGTTCGTGCGAGGCGTCGGAAACAAACCGGTTCTGTTTTTCATAGGAGCGTTCCAAACGTTCCATCATCTTGTTGAATGTAATCGCCAAATCCACAAGTTCATCCGTGGAATCGCTGACATTCAGGCGAAGATTCAGGTTCTGGGATGTGATGGCGCTGATTTTCGCAGTCAGCTCGTTGATCATGCGCAAGGTGCGCCGTGTGATGAACCGTCCCTGCAGGTTGATGATGCCGAATGAAATCATGAAAAGGAGGAAACCTCCGCCGAAGAGCACAACCGTCTGCCCTGCGGGAACCGTGACATCAGCTGCATACCGGAGCGTGACAGCGGCGCCGTCCTCCACTTGCGTCCCGTACCGGATGGCCAGCCACAGCCGGTAATCCTGCAGGATGAACCTGAAGGGTGCCGGACCGGTGCCTATGTCGCCATTGCGGATAAGAGACTGGACAGCACCTGTTGTCCTGCCTGATTCCAGCACGATATTTCCGTCCGGATCGGATATCGCATACCCATCCGTCTGCTGCGAAAATGGCCTGGCAGCATCAAGAACAACAGGCATCGAGGCTAGGGATGGCACCGTTCGGATACTTGCATCAATCTTCTGGACATTGTCATAATACAGCCAGCCCTGGATCAACAGATGGAAGACAAAAAGAAGAAGGAAAATATTGGTAGACCATTGAGTGAACATCCGCATGTATGAGGCGGATATTTTCCTGGCCATGGAATTGCGGTACGGGGTTTTTGAAACAGCCGGTGATTGATTAGCCTGGGCGGCCATCCAGGGACGCGGATCGGCACGGCCATCCGAAGGCATTTGCGCCTGCGGGACCGCATCTTCACTCATCTTCCCTGCATTCTGCAGAGGAGGGGTCTGAACCTGGGCAGTTCCACCGCCCGGCGCCTTTTCAGACCCATTCCGGTTCACGGCACCCTTTTTCCGGTTCGGACCCTGCTTGTCAGGTTTGCCGGCTTTCAAACAGATACCCCACTCCCCGGATTGTCCGGATGAAATCAACACCATAATGTTGGTCTATCTTGCTGCGAAGGTACCGGATATAGACGTCCGTCACATTTGTGTCACCGACGAAATCATATCCCCAGACCTTTTCTATGAGTTTTTCCCGATCAAGGACAATGTCCCGGTTTTCCATCATGTACAGGAGCAAGTCGTACTCCTTCTTCGAAAGCGGGATTTCTTCTCCGCGATAGGTGACGCGATGCTGCAGTTTGGCGACGGTGAGTCCCCCGATTGTGATGTTGTCTTCCGGCTTCGGATGGCCGTTGACAGAAACGGCATTTGCCTGGCGTCGTTTCAGGGCAACCCGTATGCGTGCCAGAAGCTCTTCTATGGCAAAGGGCTTCGTGACATAGTCGTCAGCACCGCTGTCCAATCCCGTCACCTTGTCCGATACGTCGTCCTTGGCCGTCAGCATGATGATTGGCACGTCGGAAACGCGCCGCACCCTTCGGCACACTTCGATGCCGGATAGATACGGGAGCATGAGATCGAGGATGATCAGGTCGATTTGTCCCTGCAGCGCCCGTTCACAACCGGATCGGCCGTCGGCGAACACTTCGACTTCGTAACCCTCGTGCTTGAGCTCAAGCTCCAGAAAGCGGGCAATCTGCGTTTCATCCTCGACAATCAATATCTTTTCCGCCATGTCAACCTCCATAAGGTGATTGAAATCTTAGTGCCGCTCGCAAGACAACGCTGCCGGATTTGGGCTGTGTTGGAAGGCGTTGCGGCACTTAGATTTCAACACCGCATAAGGTGATTGAAATCTTAGTGCCGCTCGCAAGACAAGGGGAGCCACGCGTGACTCCCCTTGTCATCATTCAACCGTATATTCCTTGAATCCGTCTGCAGCAGGTCTTTCAACTACAGGGTTCAGCGGCTCGGAAGAAGCTGGTGACGTTGCAGATCGCCACGGCTGGACAGTGCGCTGCGACTGCTGCGGGGGCTGTGTCATGACCTGCTGCGCCTGTGGATGCTGTGCATGGGCAGGATTCGGCGCGTACGGGGCCACCGCGTCCTGCGTTCCGTATGCCGGTGCTCCAGCTTCTGCAGGGGCTTGACGTGGCTGGGCATCATAAGTCTGACCTTGTGGCGGGTCTTGCCGGCCATGACCCTGCTGCCCGGCACGGAATCCCTGCTGCCGTCCCACATCCTGAAACTGGTGGCCCAGGTTTTCAAAAATATGGCTTACGTCTACCGTTGGCGTCCTGATATCCTTGAATCCAAGTTTGTACCCCAAAAAAATGAGTCCGAGGCAGGCAATGAGGATCATGGGCCAGATTGGCGTCAGAAGCAGGAGCACAAGGATGGGCACTGTAAAGAGCATGTTAGCAGCTTTATCTTCCACCGTCATGCGGAGGTCAAAGCCTTTCTGGATGATTTCTGTAACCCTGCGGCCGAATTCGCCTTTTTTCGGTGATTTGGCCTGTGAACCGGAAGTAGCTTTTGCCTTTTCAAGATCGATGATGGCTTCAAGCACGTCTCCCTGATGGCGTTCCAAAAAGAATCTGGCATCTTCATAACTGCTGTTCGTGCGTCTGCGGAATTCATCAATCTGTTCAATCGTAACCATCTTGAAGCACCTCCATGCGCTTTTCAGTCCACCGCGTCCTGCCGGCCCGTTTCTCCCCTGACCGTGCTGACCCGCTTGATGTCCTGATTGTAACGCCCGCATATGAGATAGGCCTTATCACGCCATTAGAGTTCCATTAGGGATTAAGGATAATCTGAAGGAGTTTGTAGGGCACATGCAATTCCTGCTGCAAGTGCAAGCAATAGAGCCAGAATCACATGGCACGGTTCATTGGAATGGTCCCATTGAGGGCCATTACGCCTGAATGTCTTTGAAAACAGTCTTGCTTTGTAAACACAATACTACACGCTGATCTCCATGCCGGCCTCGCCACTGACGCCCTGGTACCGTAACGCCCCCTTCCAGTCGGTCAGGCGGATTTCGACACGTGCGCCGATGCTCTCGATGATCACACGGTCCATCTGCCCATCCACAGGGGCTCTCAGCTTTCCACCGCCGGACATTTCCGCCTTGAATGCAAGCTCGCCGCATGGCCCTTTCAGGAGCCCCCGGCAAAGGCCAGCATCCTTGTCGATCTCCCCGTGGACCAGCTTTGAAAAATTGTATGTGGCGAACCGCGCCTTCGTTTTGGAAAAATCGGAAAAGTAGGCGAAAAACCCGGGAAAAGTAGTGCCCAGAAACGGTATCCTTGCCTGTGAAAAGACGAAGGACGCATCTCCCTGATCGAAATGGCTGGCCTGAACCCAGACATATTCCTTAGGAAAGGACCGGCCATAGTCCTTTTCGATATATCCGGCACCTCCTTCGAAATCGAGGAACTCGCCATCGAGGGTCAGAGCGCCGGATATTCTGTGAGACAAATGGATAATCACATGATTGCACTCCATATGGGGAATGAAAGAAAACGGTCCCATGATCCCGGGATGGAGCAGACTTGTGGGATACTCACGGCAATCAGAAAAGGTCAGCGACCCTTTTGCATCGCCGATGTCAGGCTGTGACATGTCGACCTGGAGCCCGGCCGATGAGAATCGATTGCCGCAGATGTTCACGTCGAACTGGTCGATGGAAGCGGAAAAGCAATCATACGGAAAGTCAAAATAATACGTTCTGCCGTTGGCGGCATTGATGACTTGGACAAAACAATGGCGCAGGCCCGCAGGAGTGATCGCCATACCGGGAATCAAGGCGACCGCATGCCTGCGGTCTTTGCTGATGCACTTGAAATACCATCCTTCGAAGTACGTGCCGTGCTTGCCATCCCCTAGAAAAAAAGCCGTGTTCTTCATCTTCCCGTCTCCTTTTCCGATTTGTCATCCTACGGGTCAAAAGGTGAACAATCGTTGTGTTCACGGCACACGGTCCCCAATCAATGTTTGCATCCGTGACTTAAACTATTTTGTTTGGCTGATGTGGCATGTAGTATTTCTGCTTGCTCTCAGTCTCCTGAATATCTAGAGAATCCGACTTTTTGTTGCCATTCTGTTGCCTGTGCAAGCAAAAACCCCGAATCACATGGCACGATTCATTGGAATGATTTCGTCAAGTTCGGACTGTATTCTTCGACGCGTTTCTTCTGTATCGTATTTGTTCTGCATGCGCAGCCAGTAACCGGCAGATAACCCGAAATACTTGCAGAGACGAAGGTCTGTATCCGCAGTGATGGCGCGTTTTCCTGCGACGATTTCCCCGATCCGTTGTGCCGGCACACCGATTTCCTTAGCAATGCGGTACTTTGTGACCCCAAGTGGAAGTAGAAATTCATCGTTCAACAACTCGCCTGGTGTGATTGGATCAATGAGGTTGGTGTCCGTTTTCTCGTTCATGACTTCCCCTTCTATTCCCTGGATGCGTAGCATATAGATGTCTTGTTGGTACTTCCCAAATATTGCATATAGCCGTCAATGATAATCACAGATTTCTACGTCCATCGGACCTTGATCCGTCCAAAAAAAACAGATTCGGTACTGGTCGTTGACCCGGATGGAATGTTGCCCTATTCTGTCACCTTTTAACTGTTCCAATCGATTACCGGGTGGTACACGAAGATCATCCAATTTTTCAGCAACATCGAGTTGTGTCAAATTTCGAAGTGCAATGCGCTCAAACTGCACAAACTTCGACACACGCCCCA
>CAZFWQ010000094.1:0-5143 GCA_964522755.1 uncultured Oscillospiraceae bacterium
TGTTTTCTTCATCGCACGGCCATATGGTATAATCGGTGGAATGAGATTTCGCCGCCTGCCGGCACCCCTTCGCAGGAGCCTGCAGGATGCGGGGATAAGGATGTTCAACTTATGCTGATTCCAGCCCACCTTGTCAATGAGCATTTTGACGATCGCTACTTCGACGTGGTCAATGCACTGGATGAAGCGCAGCAGATTTATTTCAGACACAACAACCTCATTGAACGGATTGCCGCGGGCATGGACTCGGATGAACCGTTCGTCATCGGAGAAACAGGATTTGGCGCCGGACGACTGGTCGTTTCCCTTGTGGAATTCCTGGAAAAAAGCGAACTGAAGCGTATCGCCATTGAATATAACACATTAGAACTGCATCCGATGAGTCCGGACAGGATGCGCGATATCCTGAGCGGCTTCAAGGACCGGGTCGGCGATGGGATTGATGCGCTTGTCGAGGCCTATTGCGGCGTTGACGTCACCGTGGCGGGCTGGCATGCGATGACAATACCCCAATCATTCGGAACGCTTGTTGTGAACCTGTGGATAGGCGAAGCGCTTGAAATGGCGGAAGATCTGAAAAAGCCCTGTGACGTCTGGTTTCTTGACGGACACAGTCCAAAAAAAAACCCATCCATATGGAGACCCGAACTGCTGATGGAAATCGGGAAAAAGACAAAGGCAGGGGGCACCTGCGCCACTTTCACTGTTTCTTGCGCTGTCCAGAGATCCCTCACGGCTGCCGGATTCACAGTTCAGAAGCTTCCGGGATGCGGCGGGAAAAAAGAAGTTCTGCATGGAATCAAAGGGTGAATAACCAATTGCTCCATGGAATCAAAGGGTGAATAACCAATTGCTCCACAGAATCAAAGGGTGAATAACCAATTGTTCCACGGAATCAAAGGGTGAATAACCAATTGCTTCATGGAACCAATGCTGAATCATCAATTCGCTTGCGTAAAAGGAAAGGACGGTCAGGACATGGAGAAATTCAGGGATCTGCGCATGGTGGACAACTTTTACCAGACATCGAGCTTCTTCCCGATGCCAACCGTGGTCATCGGCACGCTGTGCGAAGACGGGAGGACGAATTTCGGCCCCTATTCCCTCGTATTCCCCTATTATGTGGCCGGCAAGGACTACTACGCCATGCTGCTGTGCTCCCGCAACTCTTCGAATACGTCTCAGAACCTGCTGGTCAACCCGCGCTGTTCCCTCAGTTTCATCCCAGACAATCACAAGTACTTCAAGGAATGCGTTCGGCTTGGCTTCCCCGGCGACACACCGGAGGAAAAAATGAAGGACTGCCTCTTCACACAGACAGATGGGCTCATGGCCTTTGAGCATCCGGGAGAGACATTTCCCAAGGTGGTCGAAGAAGCTTTCCAGGTTTTTGAATGCACATGGATGAACGAACTGGACAACGCAAAGGACGACAAGCCCGGGCGGCTGGATGGATACGAACCGCCCTATCACGACTTCAATGGCATCACAAGCAAATTCGGTGCCCATTTCATCCTGCGGGTGGACAAAATCCTGATGAAGGAACGGCAGTATGACGCCATCATCAACGGCGTGAAGCCCGGCGCCTTTCCCCGCGTCCCCGTGGATTACGGATTCCGCGACAACACGACTTTCTGGCTGAACCGGTTCCGCCGCCCCATGGCTTTCCCGCTCCCGAAGCGCACCATGGAAATGAATGCCGTGCGTTATGCGGCTGACAGGGCGGATGACACTGTCAAATTCACGGATGACGCCTGCGCAATGCTGATGAAAGTACCGCGGATTTTCCTCTCGACGGCTCTGAAAGGATGCGTGGACTGGGCGAAGGCGAACGGGGTGGTCCTGATCACGGAAGAACACATGAAGGTTATCAACGACAAGCGGTCACGGGAGAAGCGGTAGGGTCTCAGGCGCAATGTCATTAAGTTAAGACAATCCGCCATGAAAATGAGCGCATCAAGAGGAGCCTTGGTGCAGCATTTTTCTGTAACCAGAAATCCTTTTCTACCGAATCTACCAACTTGAACATGGTAGAATCGGTAGAAATGTGGTAGAATCAGCAGTAAGGCAGGTAGATGATTGGAGGTAATCAGGATGATGGAAACAAGTCGATTGGAATGGAAAAGAACATTCACTGAAGACCTTAAAAAAGAGCTGGTTGCTTTTGCCAATACGGATGGTGGTGAACTGATTATCGGCCTGGCTGATGATGGATCCGTTGTTGGCGTTGAGAACCCTGATCAAGTTTCTGCACAGGTTACGAATATGCTCCGTGATGCAATTAGCCCAGATATTACCTTGATCTCCCGGGTCGAAATCAGATTTCAGAATGAAAAGGCGCTCATTCATGTGAACGTTAATCGAGGTGGCAAGCGTCCTTATTACATTGCGAAAAAAGGCATGACATCTGCCGGTGTTTATGTCCGTCATGGCAATACATCCGCACCGGCATCGGCGGATGCGATTCGGGAAATGATCAGGGATTCTGATGGATACAGCTATGAAAGCAATCTATCCTTTGATCAAAATCTTACCTTTGAGGTGTGCGGAAAGTTCTTTGCTGATCGAAACGTTCGCTTCGGCAAAAACCAGATGAGAACGATGAAACTGATAAATCCAGATGGAAATTACACCAATCTCGCGATGCTGTTATCGGATCAATGCTTTCATGGTATTCAATTTGCCTGTTTTCAAGGTACTGATATTGGAACCTTTACCGAGCGCCAACGATTCACCGGCTCAATATTGAAGCAGTTGGATGATGCATTTCATGCAGTGAACCGTTACAATCGAACACGTTCTGAGATACATGGCCTTCACCGGATTGATAGTAGGGATTATCCCGAGGAAGTTCTGCGAGAAGCCCTGATCAATGCAATCGTTCATCGCGATTATGACCGTGATGTCAGCACAAATATCCGGATTTTTGACGATCGCATTGAAATTGTTTCTTTTGGTGGTTTGCCTCCAAATACAACAATTGACACATTTCTGCTGGGATTGTCAATGCCAAGAAACAAAAACCTGGCAGACGTCTTTTACCGCCTGGAATTAATTGAGGCATTTGGCTCCGGCATCCCCAAAATGACAGACATTTACCAGGAATACGGTCAGGAAGTAGGTTTTAAGACGTCGCCGTCTGGATTCATGATTGTCCTGCCAGATTTGAACTTTAACAAAGAATCAAAACCAGCTCGATCTGAACAGACTGATCCGCAAAAAGAAGTCGGTTCCCTAGTGGACCAGCGTGCGAAATCAGGTCTTGATTATATTCAGGAGAAAGGTCCTGTCAGCAGAATGGAACTGGAAGCAGTTTGGGGCATCAGTCGGAGTACAGCAACAATGTGGCTGGATCGGCTGGTTAACACAGGCGTTCTTCTTCGTATCGGACATGGTCGAAACACGAAATATACAATTACTGAATGATTTTTGGAAAAGTGGCGTTCATGATCTATTTCACGTCTGACTTCCACTTAGGGCATAAGAATATTATCATACTGTGTAATCGGCCCTTTGCTTCACTTGAAGAAATGGATGAAACACTGATTGCCAAATGGAAACAAGTTGTAACCAACAATGTGGTGCATGATGTGTACGCGCGCAGCTGCGGCGATTGGGGGCTGTATGCGGGCGAACGGCTTTACGTAATTACATGGGTCTCAGGCGATGTCCTTTTTCCCGAATTTTCGAATTGCCCAGAAAAGCATGGCCAGCAGATACAGTCCCACATAAACCATCATCCATGCGCTGGGCTCCGCATTGCCAGACAGCCCGGAACCGAACATGGGATTGCCCATCCCTGTCCGGCTGAACAAAACCGAGGTCATTTTCCGGTAGATTACGTCGAAGGGAGAAACCAGGCTGGATAGAATCCCAATCGTGACAAGGTCCCGGTTTCCCAGAAAACCGCCGAATTGCTCCATCATGCCGCCAATCAGGCCCAGGATGTAGAGTGCGGCCATCAGGATGCCGTTGCCAAGGGTTTTCAGGGAAACGCTGCCCAGCAGCGACAAGGCAAGCAAAGTCAGCGGCTGCAGGATAAAGAGCAGGTAGCCGTTCAGGATGGCGGAAAAGGCAAGGCTGCTTTGAATGGGAAAGCCGACCGCCCATGGAATGAAAAGCAAGGCAAAATACAGAAAAGTGGAATAACCCGTCAAAAAGATAGCCAAACCGAAATATTTCCCCAGTACGAATTCCACCCTGCGGATGGGGCGCGTAAGAATGGCATGAAGTACGCCGCTCTCAACATCCAGCGATATCGACCCCACTGAAAGAAGAATCGTCAAAAGAGCCACGAGCATGCTTGAAAAATAGAATCCGACAATCGACACGATAGGCAGCGCGGTATTCACCATCATGCCCGATATGTCATTGCCCATTTTGTGGATGTCTTTCTCCACCATGCTCATCAACAGTGTGAACAAGCCCAGGTACACCAGGGTCACGAGCGCTCCGAGCAGGAACAGCTTCTTGCGGAGGGCTTCCTTGAAATTGGCCATCATGATCGCCTTCATGTTGCCTGTTTTCCCCCCTCGACGATATTGAAGAAGATGCTTTCCAAACTTTCCCTTTCAGGGGTCAGTTCATACAGCCGGGCCCCGCTGGACAGGATGGCCGCGGCCAACTCAGGCACGTCTTCCGCATTCGGAAGGACAAGCCTTATTTTTTCACCGTCCCGCTCCATGTCCGGGTCCAATCTGTTCAGATAAGCCAGCAGCTGCTCCGACAATCCCTTCACGCGAATGGACACAGCCGTAGTGGGTTTCTGGAATTCCTCCATGGCCGCATAACGAAGGATGGATCCATCCCGGATGAATGCCACGCTTGTGCAGACCATTTCGACTTCACTCAGCAGATGGCTGTTGAGCATGACGGTTTTGCCTCTGTCCTTCAAATCCGTTATGATTTCACGCACTTCACGACGTCCAATCGGGTCCATCGCGGAAGTGGGTTCATCAAGGAACAACACATCCGGGTCTGTCAGCAGGGCACAGGCCATGCCGATACGCTGCTGCATCCCCTTGCTGTAGGTTCCCACCCGGTATTTTTCCTGGCCGGACAGCTTGACGATTTCCAGTACTTCCTGCCTTCTGGACGCAGATTCTTTTGGGTCCATCTTGCCAAGGGAACAGTGGAATGACAG
>CAZFWQ010000094.1:5153-11794 GCA_964522755.1 uncultured Oscillospiraceae bacterium
CGCCTCCTCGCCGCCACATCGCCCAGCGGTTTCCCAAGAACGCTTGCTTCTCCGGAAGTCGGGAATACAAGGCCCACCAGCATTTTGACAAGGGTGCTCTTTCCGGCCCCGTTGGGTCCCAGGAGGCCGAACACCTCGCCTTTTCCAACCTCAAAACTGATATCCCGGCATCCCAGCTTTTTGCCGTAGAATTTGGTCAGGTTTCTAACCTGTATGACCATTGCCACCTCATCGTGCAGGAGCGAGTGATTGGGCCAGTGCAATCAGTTCCGCCTTGTCCATATCTCCGCTCAGAGCGCAAATGGTATTGTCCACGATCATCACAAGGCTGGAACGGAGGTTAGCATCGGGGTCTCCCGAATCTGCCGTTCCATTGCTGTAAATCCAGGCTGTCCGGCCGTTTATCGTTACTTCTTCCGATACTTCACCCACGATAGGAAAGTAAAGGGTGTTTTTCCAGTCCGTGATCCCCTTGAGCTGGCTTTTCAGGTTATCCGGAAGAATGGGGAGTTCCAGAAGGGCATCATGTATCTGATCCACATCCACATCGGATGGCACTTCAAGGGACGGTTTGGCGGTTTCAGTCAGATAAACAGCGCTCTGGCCGGTTTGCCAGATCATTTCGACCTGGCGGGCCATGTTCACGGCTACGGTTTTTCCGTCAATGGAATCCGGCAGCAGTTTTGAGGCACCGAATGATTTCATCAGTTCATTGACTGCATTCACTTTCAAGGTGAACTCCACCCTGGCCGGATCGACTTGGGTTACCGAAGGTTCCGAACCAGTCAGGTTTTGGGGAACCATCAGCTGGAAATCACCGGGAACGGCTGCTTCGGATAAAGATATTTGTTTGTTTTCCCCTCCGGTCATTTTCATGCTGCCCAGTTGATCCATGCTGATATTTGGATTCTTTTGATTGATCTGGTCCTGTATTTTCTGGATGTCTTCCATTGTAAATGTAATTCCCTTTATCTTTTCCACGCGGAATATGGTGAGTGCGTTGGAAATGGCTGCCCGGATGGGCTGCACGGTAACGCTAACAAGCAGGACAAGGGTAAGGCAGGCTGCGGTAACCAGTTTATGGTTCTTTTTAATCCAATTCAACATGATATTCCATCCTTTCATGGTATTCCTGTTTCCGGGAAGCGCAGCATTCACATATGAAGGAAAAACACCGATGCTTGCAGGTTTTCCGAATATCTTCCTCGCGAAGGGCTCTCCATTTTCACTTTCAAAATACTCCCTGTAGGGTTGTATCCCCGTGAACACCAAGTCGTCATTTCCTTTCAAGGCGTCATAGCTGCATTTGCAGGTCGGGCACTGCAGCAAGTGCTGTTCCGTCTGTTTTTTCAAACCGATGTCCAGTTCGCCGTCCAGCATGGACTGGAGAATGCCGGCACTTGGGCATTTCATCATTCACGCACCTCCCGGTTGTACTTCTTCTTGAACTTGGCCTGGGCCCGTGCCAGCGTGGTACCCATGGAAGCCTTCTCCACCCCTGTCATTTCCGCAATCTCGGCATATCTGTAGCCGGAGAATTTCAGCAGCAGGCATATCCGATCCCTCTCGGGCAAACACGCAAGGGCTTTCCTTGCCTGACGGATTTCCTGGTTCCGGATGACGGACTCTTCAATGGAGATGACGTTATCCGCATCATCTTCCAGCATGACCCGTTCCCTGCCCCTCCGGGCACTTTCCGCGCGAAGATGGTTCAGGGAAAGGTTGGTGGCCACCCGGAGCAGCCAGGGCAGGACGCGATCGTGGTCCGGAGGGGAACCGAACAGCCGGATAAACACCTCCTGCGCCAGGTCTTCGGCAGCTTCCCGACTCCCTGTCAGATAGGCGATATGCCCCCGGATCTTTCGGAAATGGGCTTCATAATCACCTCGAAATACGGGGTTGTCACCCAATGCCGCGATTTTCTGCGATGGCCCTTGTTCAGACACAATATCCCTCCCGCTTCACAGGATCCCTTCAATGATGCAACACATCCGAAGCGGTTTTTGTGACAGTTTTCGCAAATGACTTTTCAATCGCAAGGGTTCTTCGTGTGGTCATCTCATGCGGACACGTCCGATACTGCAATAAAAGCTTCCATTTCGTCCATGGTGTCCTTTAAGATTTTCCTTTGCAGCAGCATGAATTCGGTTTGCTTGCTCATGGTAAAAAGAATTTCCAGATTGTTCTTCAGGCAATCGGGACAAAAACGCAGACTCTTCAGTTGTTTTTCTATTTTCTTGTCGCCGGGAAAGTATTTTTCATTCAAGGCAAAAAGGACCTGAATGACATTCTGGAAAGTTTGCTGGACAATTCCGGAAGTGTATATGAAATCAAGACGGTTTATCGCACTCATATAATGAAAATTATCAATCCACTGCCTGCTCTTCCACCAGAATTCCTCGATGATTGCCCGTTTCAGGTTTATTGGATATTCTTTTGTCTTTTGCTTCCAATCATGAATCACATTGAAGTCATCTTCCAACGGCACAATAAAATCAACTTCAGAAAGATGAATGAAATCATAATATCCGTTCAATGTCCAGGATGCAGGATATATCCTGATGTTGCCCCGCAGGCACTCGTCAATGATTTTATCCACGGTCCCAATTTTTTTGACATTCGTTTCAATCCTGATGGATTTATATGTGAAATCAATGCTTCCGCCCCACGGGGCCTTGTCAATGTCTTCGCTGACATATACCTGATCGTCATCAGAGATCTTTTCAACGATATCCTTTCGAACCGGATAGGGCGCAAACTCCTCCGCATAAACGAAGATATCCAGATCGGAATCCGCATCGGCCATTCCCTTTGCATGAGCACCCGCCAGGGCGATGGCAAATTCGCCGCGAATCATCTTTCGATAAATCGGGATCAGTTCTGAAATGATTGATGAGATCTCATCCTCCATATCGCGCCAGCATCTCGTTTATTTCATCAACTCCCAGCAAGTCAAATACGGTTGACAGCCACTGCGCCTGCCCGGTTTCCGCCGCCCGGTACCCGGATTCGATGATGTCGATGACATGCCGCGCATGTTCCACGTTGCAATACGGTTTTTTTCCATCTTCGGCAATCCAGTCCACGAGCTGCATGATGTCCTCGTAAACGTGGTTTTCACCCATCTTCCCATGTTCTCCGAAATGATGCGGCATGCGATCTCCGGGCTTGCCCAGCTTTTCGCCGTTGAACATCAGCCCTTCCACTTTTCCGGACAACCCGTAGACATATGGCGAGAAGCCATCTGCGACGGCTCCCACAGGGGCGGCATAAACCACGCCGAAAAGGTTGTTGTCAAATTCCAGCATCAAGGTGGTGCTGTCATCCATCTCGTTGGCAATTTGTTCACCCCGGAAATCGAAAGACGGAATCACCCTGCCGCTCATGGCGGTGACCTTCCTCACCGGACCCAGTATTCCGGTCATCGAGTGCAGGCAGTATACGGTAACGTCGTACTGCGGGCCACCGCCGGGTTTCTTGAAATACCAGGCCGGATTGGTGTTTGTGAGCACATCATTCCCATGGCGATAGGGCTCATTGATATGGTAATGGCCGACATTGCCCGTTCCGCAGATGGTCCACACAGGCCGGCCCAGATCTCCGTCCAGGACCAGTTTGCGAATTCTCTGGTTGGCCGCCCAGTACATCTGACCGGGACTTGCGACAATCTTCAGCCCCTTCGCTTCCGCTTTGGCGATCAGGATATCCGCTTCCACTTTCGTGGTGGTCATCGTCTTGTTGAAATGGATGTGTTTTCCCGCATCCAGCGCCATCATGCCTTGTTCGAAATGCATGCCGATCGGGGTGCAGATGGTGACGGCATCCACATTCCCATCCGCCAGCAGTTCTTCATAGCAGACATATCCCTTTTCAACCCCATAAGCTGCCGCAGCCGCTTCCGCACGGCCCGGCACCGGATCGCAGACTGCCGCAAGGCGGACCTTGTCCTGCACATCCGCTTGTGAAAGGTGTTTCAAGGCCGCATTGATGCCGATGGCACCCGCGCCTACCACGCCCATGCCCACTCGATTTTCCATACGATCCTCCTCCATCGGCAGCGTTTGAAACCGATGGCATCCCATGCATTCCCGATTATTTCCGCCAACATTTCCACAATTGCATCGCCAGCATTTCATCAAGAGCCCGGGAGGACATAGCTGGAAGTTCCTCAGTTCCAGTCGCTTCGAATCCTGTTGATGGTCGCGATGATGGCAATGGATTCATCCAGCGGCATGTTCGGACTTTCAGGCAATCCTTCGCGGATGCAGCGCTCCACTTCAAGCAGTTCAAATTCGAATCCTTCCGCGGCGGTCTTGTGTTCGAACACTTCTGGGCTTCCGCCACGCGGGTACAGTTCGGCACTTTGCGCACACCAGAACCACTTGGGAATATGGATCTTGCCGTCGACCCCATAGATCCATGCCTCATTCGCAGACTCGATGTTTCCGGAAGCATACATGGAAACCAACTCGCCTTCGTCATACCGCATGATGGCCACTGCCTGGCTGTCGACGCCATAAGGGTTGAAGGTGCCGAAAGCCTTTACTTCCAATGGCATCTTGTGCAGAATGTATGTGGGCAGCGACAATGTGTATACGCCGATATCCAGCATTCCTCCGATGGATGCGACGGGGAGAGTGGGTGCCCGCGGGGGTTCCTTTGAGCCGTAGAAGCCCATGTCCGCCTGTATCATGAGCACTTTCCCGATGCGGCCTTCATCCACCCACTGCCTTGCCTGGAGGATGGAAGGGATGAAGCGGGTCCACATCGCTTCCATCAGGAATACCCCGTTGGCCCTGGCGCAATCCGCCATGCGCTTCGCTTCGGCTTCCGTCACGGCAAACGGCTTCTCGCACATCACCGGTTTTCCGTGCTCCAGGGCCAGGCATGTGTTTTCACAGTGCAGGCTCGCGGGGGTGGCAACGTAAACCGCTTCCACATCCGGATCTTTCACCAGCTCCTCATAACTGCCGTACCAGCGTTTTGCACCGTATACCTCCGCCGCGGCTTTTGCCCGTTCTTCCGATCTGGATGCGATGGCAAACATTTCAGGACCTTCTGCCACCGCGAAACTCTTGGATACCCTCCGGACAATGCCTCCCGGACCCATGATTCCCCATTTCATGCTGATATCCCCCTCATCTCTCTTCAGTGGATACTAATCACTGTGATTGGGTGCCATGCAGAGGGCAAGGCTGCCGCTACACCATCCTGATTCTCCCCAGTGCCGCCTCGTCCGCGACAATGGTGACATCCGGATGCAATTGGATGATGGAGGCCGGGACAGATGGCGTAATGGGCCCCGTCATCGCCTGTCGCATGATTTCCGCCTTGTCGGCGCCGCATACCACCAGCAATATTTTCTTGGCCTGCATGATTGCCTTGATGCCCATCGTCAGGGCATATCCGGGCACGTCGATCCCACCTTTGAAAAAACGCTTGTTGGCTTCAATGGTACGCTGGTTCAATAAAACACGATGGGTCGTCTTGTCGAAGGCCGCATCCGGCTCATTGAAGCCAATGTGCCCGTTGTGCCCGATTCCCAGGAGCTGCAGATCAATGCCCCCAAGGTCGCTGATCAGCTGGTCGTAACGTGCGCATTCAGATTCGAAATCCAAAGCCATGCCGTTGGGTACGTGTGTGTTTTCCATGGAAATGTTGACATCCTTGAAAAGGTTCTGGTTCATATAGTAACGGTAGCTTTGTTCATGTTCCGGAGGAAGTCCGTAGTATTCATCCAGATTGACGGTGCGGACTTTTGAAAAATCAAGATCGTCCTTGCGATACCACTTGACCAGCTGGCGGTATACGCCCAACGGGGTAGATCCGGTTGCGAGGCCGATTACACTGTTCGGGTACAATATGATCTGGGCCGAAAGAATGTTTGCCGCCTTGCGGCTCATCCCGGAATAGTCCTTGGCCTGGATGATTTTCATGGGATTCCTCCAATTTGAATAGGTGAAACCAGATTTATTTCCGGCAAAGAAAGACGAGGCCATGATGAAACGACTTCCCCAAACGCTGCCAATCGTCTGAAATGCCGGGACATTAGAATAATATCATGATTCAGCCAACAGGAGGACACATTTTCTATCCTGGAAATGCGCTGTTTGAATAGTGAGAATACAACAAATCATAAGCGCATTTTCATGGCTTCCTGGTGATTCGCCGCGAAGCATGTAAAGTCTATCCTGTAATGAAATCGCATTAGCAGATTTCATTATCATATTGTGTTTCATTATTGCATATATTACAATATAAAAGAGGTGGCCCATATGAAAGATAAGCTGAAGAATGTAACATTTTCCCTTCCGGAACATACAATCGGAAAGGTTCGGGAATTGGCCGGCCTATATGAGCTGTCCATGAACGCCTTGGTCAATGATGCCCTGGAGAAGTGGCTTCAACAGCTGGAAAAGGATGCCCTGGCAAAAGCGATGGCTGATGCGTCTTCCGACCCCTTGTTCATGGCGGATATGCAAAATGTGTCTGAAGATTTCCAATATGCGGATACTGAGGTTGCATCGGCAATCGGTTCAATTGAGAAACAACAAAAAAAGTCAGGAGGCTCCCGGTAATGTCTTCAATTTTGCAATGGCAAATCCATTGGGTCTCCCTGGAACCGGTGCAAGGCTCGGAAC